>DATEKT010000058.1:0-14845 GCA_035277305.1 Steroidobacteraceae bacterium
GGCCTCGCCCGCGCCCAGCTCGCGGGAGCGCTCGAAGGGTTCGCGCGCCGCCCGCGCATCGAGCCGGCCCTGGAACAGCGTGAATCCAAGCGTCGAATGCGCGTCCGCGAGCTCGGGAGCGATGCTGATCGCGCGCTCGGCGGAAGCGATCGCGGCGTCGTAGAACCCATCCAGCTCACCCATCTTGCCGTACTGATTCGCGATCGCCGTCAGCGAGCGGGCGCGCGCCGCATGCGCGGCGGCGTAACGCGGGTCTGCCGCGATTGCCGCGTCGAATTGCGCGAGCGCCGCGCGTTCTGACATCTCGTCGGCGCTGAGGTCGTACAGCGCGCGGCCCCGCAAGTAGGCGTCATAGGCCTCGATGTTGCGCGTGCCTCCCGCGATCGACGCGGCGACCTCGACCGGCGCGTCGCCGTCGGCGGCGAACCGCTTGAGAAGCCCACTCGCTACTGCGGTGGCGATCTCGGCCTGCACGGCAAAGATGTCGCGCAGAGCCCGGTCGAAGATCTGCGACCAGCTGCTGAAGCCCGTGCGGCCGTCGATGACGTCCACAGTGACGCGCACCTCGTCGCCGGCGCGGCGCACCTTGCCGTAGAGCAGATAGGCGACGCCGAGCTTGCCCGCGATGGTGACCGCATCATCCTTGCTGGCACGGAACTGTCGGGATGAGGCCTCTGCCATGACCTGCAGACCGGCGTTGCGCGCGAGCGTTGCGCGCAGCTCTTCGGAAAGGCCATCGGAGAAATAGCTCTGGTCCGGGCTGCTACTGAGATTCTCGAACGGAATGACCGCAACGCTGGTCGGGCTCGCAGCGCCGCCGCGGAACGATCCAAAGTGCCTGACTGCGAAGCCAACGGCTGCGGCACCGGCGACGCCGCCGGCAACGATGAGCAAGCGGCGTCGCGACAGACCGGTGCGCACGGCCGGCGCCGGAGTACGCGGTGCAGCCGCGCGTCCGCTGACCGCCGAAATGCCGCGCGCAATCGCGGCGATCTCCTCGGCATCCGTGGCGCCTCGCCAGCGCGAGAGGTCGACGGCGTGATATTGGCGAAAGCCGAGGGGCGGCTCGATGCCGTCGAGCGCAACCGGCACGAGCTTGTGCAAGTCCCGACCTCGTCCGGCTTCGTCGAGCACCCAGTCCGACTCGACTGAGCGGTGCGACCAGCAGACCACGACCGCCGTACAACTTTCGAGGGACGACTCGATGGACTTGGCGAAGGCCGCGCCACCTTCGATGAGCGTGTCGCTCCAGACGTTGAATCCGGCCGCATCGAGCGCGGCTGCAACACGTGCCGCCGCCTGCCCGTCTGCCCGGGCATAGCTCAAGAAGACCGTGGGCCGCGGATCGGCTTCCCCCATGCGCCCGGAAGTTTACGCCGCATCTCGATGGCCAGATCAAAGAGCTGGCGAAGCGAATCGCGCTATTGACAACGGCTGGGCCTTGTTAGACTGTATGCATACTATCATACAGTAGCTGCAACGATGCTGGACTTTCACATCGAGCGAAGCGGAGTGCCGATCTACGTGCAGATTCGCGAGCAGATTCAGCGCGCGATCGGCAGCGGGTCGCTGCGTCCGGGCGAGCAGCTGCCAACCATGCGCCAGTTGGCCGTCGAGCTGAAGGTCGACTTGAACACTGTTCGCCATGCTTACGACGAGCTCGAGCGCAGCGGAGTCATCGTCATCCTGCGCGCGCGCGGCACGTACGTGGCGGAGAAGCCGCCGCGAGTGGACGCGGCGGTGCAGGCGCACAAGGTTCAGTCCTTTGCGCACAAGGTCATCGCTCTTGCGACTTCCTCTGGTATCGATCCTGTCGATGTCGCGAACGAGCTGCTGAAGGTCGCGAAGCCACGAGGGAGTAAACGATGAGCACCAACGAACACATCCTTCCATACGGCCAGAATGCGCCGGCAACTGTCACGGCCCTCATCCTGGCGCTGGGTGCAGTGCTCTGCGCGCTTCTCGCAATGCGTGGCGCAGGGCTGCCTGCCGGCATCGTGTCGTCGCTGCTCGCGTTGGCTGCGCTGTTGCTGCCGCTCTCGCTGTTGATAGCCAAACAATGGCAGAAGGCTGTCGTGCTGCGATTCGGCAAGCTTCACTCCATACGCGGCCCGGGTCTGTTCGTGATCGTGCCCTTCATCGACACGGTCGCGACCTGGATCGACCAGAGAATCCAGACGACGGAATTCAATGCCGAGCAGGCGCTGACCCGCGACACCGTTCCGACCAACATCGATGCGATCCTGTTCTGGCAAGTGCACGACCCGGAGCGGGCCGCGCTGGAGATCGCGGACTATCGTCAGGCCATTCTGCGCGTCGCGCAGACTTCGCTGCGCGAGATGATCGGCTCTTCGCCCCTGAGCGCGCTGCTGTCGGAGCGCAAAGCGGCCGACCTGCAACTCAAGGAGGAGATCGGCCGAAAAACGGCCGAATGGGGCGTGTCGGCAGTGTCGGTCGAGATCAGGGACGTCGCGATTCCCGCGCAATTGCAGGACGCGATGAGCCGGCAAGCGCAGGCCGAGCGGGAGAAGGCGGCGCGAGTGATCCTCGGCGCGGCGGAAGAGGAGATCGCGAAAAAATTCGCGAATGCCGCCGATGTCTACGGCCACAACCCGGTCGCGCTGCAGCTGCGTGCGATGAACATCATCTACGAGACGACCAAGGAGCGTGGCGCGACGATCCTGATTCCGTCTTCGATGGTCGACAGCATGAACGTTGCAGGCGTGCTGGGCTTGACCGGCCCGGCAGCAGTCGCGTCGTCAGAGTAGGTGCAATCATGTGGCCAAGGCTCTGTCGTCTGTTGGTGGCGTCCCTGCTCCTCGCTCTCGCGAGTCATGCGTATGCCAACCCATCCGCGCCGCGCATTCCAGATACTCCGGCCGGTCGCGCACTCAGTGCCTGGCTCGAGGCCTTCAACAGCGGCGATCGAGCGATATATGAAGCTTTCCAGAAGGTCCACGCTCCATGGCTGGAAATCGACGACGAGATGCAGTCTCGCGAACGCACCGGCGGCTACGATCTGCTGCAAATCAGCGAGAGCGACGGATTCTGGATCGTCTTCCGCGCGCAGGAGCGGGCCAGCTCAGCGGAAACGGTTGGGAGGCTGATCGTCAGATCGTATGACCCTGCTCACATCACGCTCCTGGCGCTCGAGTCGCCAGGCGAGAGTTCAGCGCGAATGACGGTGGACGAAGCGCAGCGGAACCGTGTGATGGACGGCGCTGTGAAACTGCTCGATCAGTTCTATGTGTTTCCCGATGTAGCGGAGAAAATCTCCGCGAAACTCCGCACTGAACGCAAGCGCGGCGCATATCGAAACATCACGGATGCTGAAACGTTCGCCATCCGGCTGAGCGATGACTTGGTTGCGATGAGCGGCGACAAGCACCTGGGTGTGGACTTCTTTACCGAAGCAGATCCGAACGAAGCACCCGCCCGCCCCCATATCGACCCTCAGCTCCTCGCGGCGCGAAACTGCGGGATCGAGACGGCCGATCACTACCCACCGAACATCGGCTATCTGAGGATCAAACGCTTCGACTGGCCGGAGTACTGCGCGCCGACGGCGATCGCTGCCATGAATTTTCTCGCCGACAGCGATGCTCTCATCTTCGACCTGCGTGTCAACTACGGTGGTGCGCCGGAGATGGCGGCCCTGATCAGCAGCTATCTGTTCGATCAACGCACGCATCTGGACGACAGCTACGATCGCGCCCGGAACACGACCGAGCAGTGGTGGACCGTCCCTCACTTGCCGGGCAAGAAGCTCACAGGAAAGCCGATCTTCATCCTCACGTCGGCGCGAACGTTCTCGGCTGGGGAACAATTCAGCTACGACCTGAAAGTGCTCAAACGAGCAACCTTGATCGGCGAGACCACGGGCGGCGGCGCGCATTCCATAAGGCCGCACCGCATCGACGATCATTTCTTCATGCGGGTCCCGTTCGGGCGTTTCATCAACCCGGTCACCAAGACGAATTGGGAGGGCGTGGGAGTCGCGCCGGACGTGCCGGTCGCCGCCGACCAAGCGCTCGATGCGGCACTGAAACTTGCGGCAGACGCGAGCGGCAAAAATCGGTAATGTCGGGCTGCTCCTCCTCGCAGCCAGCAAAACCATCGCCATGCAAATCGCACAGAACGCCGTCGTCCTCATCCACTACACGCTCACCGACGACAAGGGCGAGAAACTCGACGCCTCCGACGGCACGCCGCTCGCGTACCTGCACGGCAACGGCAACCTGATTCCGGGCCTGGAGCGCGAGCTCGAGGGCAAGTCGGCCGGCGACAAGCTGAGCGTGAAAATCGCCGCGGCCGATGCCTACGGCGAGTACGACAAATCGCTGGTCCAGCGCGTGCCGCGTCGCGCCTTGAAGGGCATCGGCAATCTCCAGGTGGGGATGCAGTTGCACACTCAATCGGCGCACGGCGTCCGCGCGGTCACCGTGACGCAGATCCAGGGCGACATGGTCACGATCGACGCCAATCACGCGCTCGCCGGGCAGAATCTGAACTTCGACGTCGAGATCGCCGAGGTTCGCGCGGCGACCGAGGAAGAGCTGGCGCACGGCCACGTCCACGGGCCGGGTGGGGCACACGATCACTAGGTGCTCATAAGCACCTATTGCTTAGACCCGTCCGTGCCGGTATGACCTCCCTTGTCGGAGGGTACCAACATGCTACGTGTCAGCTATCTGCTGGCTTTCAAGCCGAAGAGCGTCTGGACGGTCGGTCCCGAGACGCCGGTCCTCGAGGCGATCCAGGTCATGGCCGACAAGCACATCGGCGCATTGCCCGTGATACGCGACGAGGAGCTCGTGGGCATCGTCTCGGAGCGAGACTATGCCCGCAAAGTCATCCTGCTCGGCCGCTCCAGCTCCGACACGCCGGTGTGGCAGATCATGACGTCCGACGTCGTGACCGTGGCGCCGGATGACCTGGTGCACCGTTGCATGGAGATCATGACGGAACGGCGCATCCGGCACCTGCCGGTCGTCGAGAAGGGCAAGCTCGTCGGCATCATCTCGATCGGCGACCTGGTGAAGGCCGTGATCGAAGAACAGCAGCAGACGATTACGCAGCTCGAGCGCTACATCGCCGGCTAGCCCGCCGTCGCGGCGGGCATCGAGTCGTCGAGCAGACCGCGCTGCAGGGCGCGATTCACCGCGCTCAGCACCGCCATCAGCGAAGCCGTCACGATGTTCTCGTGCAGACCGACGCCGAACAGCGTCGCCCGCGCGGGTGTCGTGATCTCGACGAACGCCACGGCGCGCGCGTCGCTGCCCGATCCCATCGAATGCTCCTCGTACGACAGCACGTCGAAGCGCAAGCCCAGCGCATCGACGATCGCATCGATCGGTCCGTTGCCGTCGCCGTGCAGCAGTGCGCCCTGGCCGTTGCACTTCAGTTTCAGCGTCAGCCGCTCGACGTTCTGATGCTCGCGCATCGGCGACAGCTGGTGGCCGCCGTATGCATACGCGCCGTTCTCGCCGAGGTACTCGCGCTCGAACAGCAACCAGATCTGCTCCGACGTCAGCTCCTTGCCGGTCGCGTCGGTGACGGACTGGACGACCTGGCTGAATTCGATCTGCAGCCGGCGCGGCATGGTCAGGCCGTAGTCGCGTTCCAGCAGATAAGCGATGCCACCCTTGCCCGACTGGCTGTTGACGCGAATGACGGACTCGTACGTGCGGCCGAGATCGCGCGGATCGACGGGCAGATACGGCACTTCCCAGATGTCGCCGTCGCGGCGCGCCGCGAAGCCTTTCTTGATCGCATCCTGGTGCGAGCCGGAGAACGCCGTGAACACCAGGTCGCCGACATACGGATGCCGCGGGTGAATCGGCAGCTGATTGCAATACTCCACGCTGCGCGCGGCTTCGTTGATGTTCGAGAAATCCAGGCCCGGGTGCACGCCCTGGCTGTAGAGATTGAGCGCGAGCGTCACGATGTCGACGTTGCCCGTGCGCTCACCGTTGCCGAACAGCGTGCCTTCGACGCGATCGGCACCGGCCATCACAGCGAGCTCGGCTGCCGCGACGGCGGTGCCGCGATCGTTGTGCGGATGAACCGACAGCACGATCGAGTCGCGCTTCGCGATGTGGCGGCCGAACCATTCGATCTGGTCGGCGTAGATGTTCGGCGTCGCCATCTCGACCGTCGCGGGCAGGTTGATGATGACCTTGCGCGCGGGCGTCGGCTGCCAGACTTCATTCACGGCATTGCAGATCTCGACCGCGAAGTCGAGCTCCGTGCCCGTGAAGCTCTCGGGGCTGTATTCGAAGCGCCAGTCCGTCCCGGGCTGCGCGGCTGCAAGATCGCGCACGCAGCGCGCAGCTTGCACTGCGATGTTGACGATGCCGGGCCGGTCGAGGCCGAACACTACGCGCCGCTGCACCGTCGAGGTGGAGTTGTACAAGTGCATGATCGCGCGCTTGGCGCCGCGCAGCGACTCGAACGAGCGCTCGATCAGCTCCGGTCGCGCCTGCGTCAGCACCTGGATGACGACGTCGTCCGGGATGAGGTTGCGCTCGATCAGCTCGCGCACGAAATCGAAATCGGTCTGCGAGGCCGCGGGGAAGCCGACTTCGATTTCCTTGAAGCCGGTGCGCACCAGCAGGTCGAACATGCGGCGCTTGCGGACCGCGTCCATCGGCTCGATGAGCGCCTGGTTGCCGTCGCGCAGGTCGACGCTGCACCACAGCGGCGGCGTGGAGATGACCTTGTCGGGCCAGGTTCGCGCGGTCAGGTCGATCGGTGCGAACGGACGGTACTTGCTGGTGGGATCCTGCAACATCGTAGGCATTCCTGTGCTGGGGCAACCACGGGCGAACCGGTGGCGGGAGCAAACGGAGTCGAGCGAATTGTTGGCGCCAGTCCCTGGCGAGCGGGGTGAATTTGCGTCTTAGCGACGCAGGTGCAGGCGCGCACGCAGCAGGTCACTGCCACGGAGGGGCAGAGCGATCTGTTGCTGGTTCGTGCGCATGGCCGGAATCTAGCAGCAGCCCGACGCCCGAGGCAAGCTACGCAACCATGCAACAGCTCCTTCGTACGGCCGCTCTCGCTCTGCTGGGCCTGATTGCCCCAATTCAGGGCACCGCCCAGGTCGCCGACTTCAGGATCTCCTGGATCACCATTGGTGAGGCGGCCTCATCCACCGCCGTCAACGCGGTCACGATGCAGCCCGGCACGAAGGTCGCGCGCGTCGAAGTGCAGCCGACGATCGTCGAAGTCGCCGTCGGCAAGCAGGTCTGCATCAGCTCGTTGCAGGTACAGGCATTCGGCACGGATGGACGTCCGGTAGCAGGCGCTGCATTGGTCGTAGCGGTGCGCCAGGATCACAAGCCGCAGCTGCAGATCACGCACGCGCAGGGCATCTGCGTGCGCCCGGCGCGCAAGGGCGAGTATCCGATCCGCTTCACCAGTAAAGTGCCCGCAGCGGACGACACGCTGCGCGGCGCTCAGGTTTTCCTGCGCGCTTCGTAAGTCAGACCAGGGGAGGCCACGAGTAGCGCAGCTCCGGCAGGCACAGTCCCTGCGCGATGGGTCTGCTGGCGGTCTCGACTACCTTGCCGCCTTGTCGGTCGTAGAAGCGTCGGGCGACGAGATTGCGCTCGACGCACCACAGGTGCATCGAAGCGTCAGGCATCATCTGCGCCGTCCATTCGCGTGCGGCCTGGAAGAGCACATACCCGATGCCTGTGCCTTTAAGTCCCGGACTCACATGCAGGTTGTCGAGTCGCACGCCCCATGCGGGCTCCTCGTCCAGCAACACGCACACGAATCCGAGCAAGGCCGAATCATCCAGCGCCTTGAGCACCAGCCGCCGCTCGGGTTGTGGAGCGCTGAAGCGCTTGCTCCAGAACGTAGTGCGATCGCCCAACACATGCTGGTCCAGGTATTCGTCCGTGAGCAGCCCCCGATACGCGATTCGCCAGCTCTGCGCGTGGAGCAGGGCAATTGCAGCCGCGTCGGCTGCAACGGCGGGCGTCAGGGTCGGCACTTTCACGCGGTTTTCACACGCCTGCTCACTCCACTGTCACGTACGCCCGGCAAAGTACGCACCATGACAAGCAGGCAGCAACAGGAGCTGAGAGCCACCGGCGTAATGTTCGAGGGTGTAGCGGCTATCTGGTGTTCGCGGTCTGCACGATTTCCGCAACTCTGGAGCAACACTCATGAAACTCATCAGCCGTTTGAAGGGCGCGTTCGAGGGCGCCTTGTTCGTCGCGACCACGTTCGTCCTGGCCGTGCCGTTGTTCGTCATGCTGGCGCCGGCCGCGCAGGTCGTTAACTAGCGCAGCGACAGATCCGCAAGCCAGTCGCGTTTCGGATCGCCGGACACCAGGAAGTGCGGGTTCAGAATTTCGGCCTTGGCGTTGTAACGCAGCGTCTGGCCGTCGGTCTGGAGCACGCGTCCGCCGGCGGCTTCGACGACCGCCTGGGCCGCGGCCGTATCCCACTCGCTGGTCGGACCGAAGCGCGGATAAAAGTCCGCGCTGCCTTCCGCAACCAGGCAGAACTTGATGGAGCTGCCGACTCCCACGAGCGTGTAGGGCTCGAGGCGCGGCAGATATCGATCGAGCACCGCGTCGCGATGTGAGCGGCTGCCGACGATGCGCAGCGGGGTCGGCGCCGGCACGGTCGTACGGATCTGGACCACCGGCTCGCGCTTGATCTGCCGGGTTGCACCGGCGCCGCGCGTGCCCGTGTACGTCGTCTCGGTGACCGGCACGTGCACGACGCCGAGCACCGGATCGTGCCCGTCGATGAGCGCGATGTTCACGGTGAACTCGCCGTTGCGCGAAACGAATTCCTTGGTGCCGTCGAGCGGATCGACCAGCCAGTAGCGCCGCCACTGACGCCGCTCGCTATAGGGAATGTCGCTCGCTTCTTCCGACAGCACCGGCACCTCCGGCGTCAGCGCCTTCAGGCCGTGCACGATGATCTCGTGCGATTTCGTATCCGCGAGCGTCAGCGGCGACTGGTCCGCTTTGTTCGTTACTTCGAACTGCTGGCCGTAGACGCCGAGGATCGCATCCCCTGCCTGGCGTGCGAGCGTCACGACGTCGGCCAGCAACTTCGCATCAATAGTCAAAAGAAGCTCCCTCGTCCGGCGCCTGCAGCAGCCCGCCGTCGCGCAGCTGCTTGAGGATCTGCTCGGCCGCTTCTTCGGGCGAAGACAACACCGTCTGCAGATGAATCTCCGGATGCTCGGGCGCCTCGTACGGCGAGTCGATGCCGGTGAAATTTTTCAGCTCGCCGCGGCGCGCCTTGCGATAGAGGCCCTTCACGTCGCGCTTCTCCGCTTCCGCCAGCGGCGTATCGACGAAGACCTCCAGGAACTCGCCCGGCTGCATCAGCTCGCGCGCCAGCCGCCGCTCGGAACGGAACGGCGAGATGAACGACACCAGCACGATCAGGCCGGCATCGACCATCAGCTTCGACACTTCGGCAACGCGACGGATGTTCTCGACGCGGTCCGCATCGGTGAAGCCGAGATCCTTGTTGAGGCCATGACGGACGTTGTCGCCGTCGAGCGTATACGTGTGGCGGCCGAGCGCATGCAGCCGCTTCTCCACCAGGTTCGCAATCGTCGACTTGCCGGCGCCGGACAGACCGGTGAACCACAACACGCAAGCGCGTTGTCCCTTCAGCGACGAGCGCGCGCCCTTGTTGACGTCGAGCGCCTGCCAGTGAATGTTCTCGGCTCGACGCAGCGCGAAGTTCAGCAGGCCCGCGCCGACGGTGTCGTTCGACAGCTTATCGATGATGATGAAGCCGCCGGTCTCGCGGTTGTCGGTGTACGGGTCGAACGGGATTGCGCGATCGAAGCTGAGATTGCAGACGCCGATCTCGTTGAGCTCCAGCTGCTTCGCCGCGAGATGCTCCAGCGTGTTGACGTTCACCTTGTACTTCGGCGTCGTGATGCTGCCGGTGAGCGCGCGCGTGCCGAGCTTGATGATGTAGGGCCGGCCCGGGAGCATCGGCTCCTCGTGCATCCAGATGATCGTCGCCTGGAACTGATCGGCGACCGCCGGTGGCGTGTCGGCCTTGGCGAGCACGTCGCCGCGACTCACGTCGATCTCATCCGCGAGCGTCAGCGTCACGGACTGACCCGCGACCGCGCTCTGCAGATCGCTGCGGTAGTCGACGATACGAGTGACGCGGCTCTGCCGCCCGGACGGCAACGCCCGCACGGTGTCGCCGCGGCTGATCGTGCCGCTGGCGATCGTGCCCGCGAAGCCGCGGAAATCCTGGTTCGGCCGGTTGACCCACTGCACCGGCAGGCGGAACGGCTGGGTCTGCAGGTCATCCTCGATCTCGACCGACTCGAGGTAGCCCATCAGGGTCGGGCCCTCGTACCAGCGCATGCGCTCGCTGCGCTCGAGCATGTTGTCGCCGCGCAGCGCCGACAGCGGAATCGCAGTGATGTCGGTCAGCCCGATCTGTTGTGCGAATTCGCGATACGCCGCGACGATCTCGTCGAACGTCTGCTGCGAATACTCCATCAGGTCCATCTTGTTGATGGCGAGCACGACGTGGCGAATGCCAAGCAGCGAGACGATGTAGCTGTGACGGCGCGTCTGCGTCAGCACGCCTTTGCGCGCATCGATCAAAATCACCGCGACGTCCGCGGTCGACGCGCCGGTGACCATGTTGCGCGTGTACTGCTCGTGGCCCGGCGTGTCCGCGACGATGAACTTGCGGCGGTCGGTCGAGAAGAACCGGTACGCGACGTCGATCGTGATGCCCTGCTCGCGCTCGGCCGCGAGACCGTCCACCAGCAGCGCGAAGTCCAGCTCGCCGCCCTGCGTGCCGACCTTCTTCGAATCCGCCTCGAGCGCCGCCAGCTGGTCCTCGAAGATCAGCTTCGACTCGTACAGCAGCCGGCCGATCAGCGTGGACTTGCCGTCATCGACGCTGCCGCAGGTGATGAAGCGCAACAGCCCCTTGTGCTCGTGCGCCTTGAGGTACGCGAGAATGTCTTCCGCGATCAGGTCGGACTTGTGGGCCATTGCTCAGAAATATCCTTCCTGCTTCTTCTTCTCCATCGACGCCGCGCTGTCGTGATCGATCACGCGGCCCTGCCGTTCGGAGCTGGTCGTCAGCAGCATCTCCTGGATGATGTCCGGGAGCGTCGCCGCGCGGCTCTCGACCGCGCCGGTGAGGGGATAACAGCCGAGCGTGCGGAAGCGCACCCAGCGCATCTCCGGCTTCTCGCCGTCATGCAGCGGCATGCGCTCGTCGTCCACCATGATCAAGGTGCCGTCGCGCCGCACGACCGGGCGCTCCTTGGAGAAGTACAGCGGCACGATCGGGATGTTCTCCATATAGATGTACTGCCAGATGTCGAGCTCGGTCCAGTTCGACAGCGGGAACACGCGCAGGCTCTCGCCCTTGCCCTTGCGCGTGTTGTAAAGACTCCAGAGCTCCGGGCGCTGCCGCTTCGGATCCCAGCGATGCTGCGCCGAGCGGAACGACACCACGCGCTCTTTCGCGCGCGACTTTTCTTCGTCGCGCCGCGCGCCGCCGAACGCCGCGTCGAAGCCGTAGTGATCGAGCGCTTGCTTCAGCGACTGCGTCTTCATGACGTCGGTGTGCACGGCCGAGCCGTGCGTGAACGGGCCGATGCCGCGGGCGAGGCCGTCCTGGTTGATGTGCACCAGCAGGTTCAGGCCGAGCTGCTTTGCGGTCGCGTCGCGGAACGCGATCATTTCGCGAAACTTCCAGGTCGTGTCCACGTGCAGCAGCGGGAACGGCGGCGTGGCCGGATGAAAGGCTTTCATCGCCAGGTGCAGCAGCACTGAGCTGTCCTTACCGATGGAGTAGAGCATCACCGGCCGTTCGCACTCGGCGACGACCTCTCGCAGGATGTGGATGCTCTCGGCTTCGAGGCGTTGCAGGTGAGTCAGTCGGATCATCGTTGCCAGTCAAAAGCGGGCGGGTCGCGGCCGGGTTCCCCCGATAACCCTCAGGGGAGGCAGAGTATAAGCAAGCAAGCCCAAAATTACCGGAATTTCAGATACATAAAGTTACATTGGATTACACTTCTTTGCCGCGGCCGGCAAGGAACTTCAGTCTAATGAAACCAGACTTAACTTCAGGCCGACCCCGCACCCCGGAGCAGATCGTTGAGGACCGCCGCAGCTTTGCTTTCCGCCGCCATCGCGCTGGCTTGCGCGGGCTGCGCCGTAGGTCCTGACTACCGCCCGCCGCAGACCGTCACGCCGGATGAATGGCACTCATTGCATAACGCAGCCGGCGCGCCGGCGGGCGATCCGGCCGCGCTCGCGGACTGGTGGAAGACTCTCAACGATCCCACGCTGAATCAGCTCATCGACCAGGCCCTCGCGCGCAACAAGACGGCGAAAGAGGCTTACGCGCGCGTCGTCGAAGCGCGCGCCCGGCGCGGCATTGCCGCCGGCGATTTCTGGCCGTCGCTCGACGCCTCCGGCGGTGGGAATCGCACCACCTCGGAGTCGCGCGTCAGCGATCCCGACGTCGGATTGTCGGGCGGCACTGACGAGATCTACTCCGCGGGTCTGGACGCCGGCTGGGAGCTCGATCTGTTCGGCGGCAAGCGCCGCGCGTTCGAAGCTGCCAGCGCGCAGCTCGGCGCCAGCGAAGCGGACCTTCGCGACGTGCTCGTGACTCTGCTCGGCGACGTGGCGTTGAGCTACGTCGACGTGCGCACCGCTCAATCGCGGCTCACCTTCGCCGAAAAGAATCTCGAAGCGCAGCGCGGCGTGCTCGACATCACGCAGTGGCGCGCGGCCGCGGGACTCGCGACCGGCCTCGATGTCGACCAGGCGCAGAGCAACTATCAGCAGACGCGCGCGGCGATTCCGTCGCTGCAAACTTCGCTGGTGCAATCGATGAACCGGCTCGCGGTGTTGACCGGCGATCCGCCGGGATCCGTCGAGACGGTGCTGGCGGAGCGCAAACCGGTTCCGGTCGCGTCGCTGGAAATTGCGGCCGGCGTGCCTGTCGATGTGCTGCGGCGTCGTCCTGACATCCGGATCGCCGAGCGCCGCCTCGCGGCACAGACAGCGGAGGTTGGCGTCGCGACCGCGCAGCTCTATCCGAATCTCTCGCTCAGCGGATCGATCACGTTGCAATCGCTGTCGGCGGGCGACGTGCTCAACGGCTTCCGCACCGATCGCCTGGGCCTGTCGCTGGCGATGCCGCTGTTCCGCGGCGGCGCGTTGCGACAGAACGTGAAAGCGCAGAACGCGCTCGTCGACCAGGCGCTCGCTTCGTACGAGTCGACCGTGCTCGGCGCGTACGAGGAAGTCGAGAATGCGCTCACTGCGTCGAGCAACGAGAGCGCGCGGCACGATGCTTTGCAGCTGGGCGTCGAAAGCGCTCGCCGCGCATCGGATCTCGCGCTGACGCAATACAACTCCGGACTCGTGGACTTCCAGACCGTGCTCGACGCGGACCGCCAGTTGCTGGCGCTGGAAGATTCGCTGGCCGTCAGCGACGGCGAGATGACCGCGAACCTCGTGCGCCTGTACAAGGCGCTCGGCGGCGGCTGGTCCATCTTCCCGAAGGAATAGCTCCGAGGAACGCCTGACCGTGGACACCGAAACGAATCCCTCGACGTCTCCCGGCGTCGCTCCGACCCTCGACTACGGCCCGCCGCCGCCGGCACCGTGGAAGCGCTGGGTGCGTTGGGCCGTCGTGGCGCTCGTCGTCATCGTCGTCGGCTGGCTGATCTTCGGCCGCGGCGGCGAGAGCGGGCCGAAGTACACGACGCAGGAAGTGACCAAAGGCGACCTGACGGTGAACGTGACGGCGACGGGCAATCTCGAGCCGCGCAACCAGGTCGATATCGGCAGCGAGCTCTCGGGCACGATCCGCAGCGTCGCTGTCGATGTGAACGACGAAGTCAAAGCAGGGCAGGTCCTGACGAAGCTCGATACCTCGCGGCTCGAAGCGCAGGTGCTGCAGGCGCAGAGCTCGCTCGCGTCGGCGCAGGCGCGCGTGCTGCAGGCGGTGGCCAGCCTCAAGGAGTCGCGAGCCAACTACGCGCGGCTGCAGAAGGTGCGCGAGCTCAGCGGCAACAAGCTTCCGTCGCAACAGGACATGGATGTTGCCGAAGCAGCAGTTGCGCAGGGCGAAGGCGAAGAGGCAGCGGCGCGAGCTGCGGTGGCGCAGGCGCAGGCGAACCTCGACGTGGTCAAGACCGACCTGAGCAAGACCGACATCAAATCGCCGATCAACGGCGTCGTGCTGGTGCGCTCGATCGAGCCGGGTCAGACGGTAGCGTCTTCGCTCCAGGCGCCGGTGCTGTTCACGCTCGCCGAAGATCTCAAGAAAATGGAGCTGCACGTTTCCGTCGACGAGGCGGACATCGGCTCCGTGCAAGTGGGACAGCCGGCGTCGTTCACCGTCGATGCGTTCCCGAACCGCCAGTTCCACGCGACGATCACGCGCGTCGACTACGCCTCGAACAACACGCAGAAGAGCTCCAGTGCGAGCGCGAGCCAGTCGAGCGGCGCCACGGCGACGTCCACCGGCGTCGTGACTTATGAAACGGTTCTCGAGGTCGACAATTCCGATCTGGCTTTGCGCCCGGGAATGACGGCGACCGCGGAGATCGAGACGACCAACATCAAGGACGCATTGCTGGTGCCGAACGCCGCGCTGCGCTTCACGCCGGAAGGCGTCGATGTGCCCGGTCAGCCCGCTAATCAACAAGCGTCGCGTGGCGCGCTGTCTGCGCTGATGCCGACGATGCCGCGCCGCATGTTCGGCGGGCAGCAACGCGGCGGCGGCCAGATGGGCCGCGTCTGGATTCTCCAGGACGGCAAGCCCGTCGCGGCGATGTTCCGGCCGGGCC
>DATEKT010000059.1:0-2180 GCA_035277305.1 Steroidobacteraceae bacterium
ACTCAGCGCATAACGGTTGAAGAAGTCATCGGTCTCGGTATACTGCACCTTGTGCCCGTGGAGGATGGCCTGATATGCGACGGCCTTCGCGGCGTGCGACTTGCCGGTGCCAGGCTTGCCGACAATTAAGCCGTTTTCGCCAGCGGCGATGAACTTCAGTGCGTGTAGCTGGAAGCAGGCTTGGCGAGGCAGCTTTGGATTGAACGACCAGTCGAATTCCGTCAGGGTAAGCCTCTCCTCGAGACCCGATTGCTGGTAGCGACGCTCGATGAGGCGCGACTGTCGCCGGTCGAGTTCGTCCTGCAGAATCAGCGCGAAGGTCTCCAGAAATGGTTGCTGGCTCCCTTGGGCCTGCAGCACGCGTGTCTCGAGCGTGTCGCGTACGCCTGATAGACGCAATAGCCTCAGCGCGCGTTCGATGTCCGGTAAGGTGGTGGTCATACGGTTTCTCCCGTCGTGGAGGATCGAGATGTGGCGCTGTGCTGCGCGCCGGCGTCGAAGAGCTCGCTGTATTCGGTTGCGGGCCGGATCAACGGGTGCTCCTGGGTGAGCGGCAAGGCGAGTTGCGGCGCCCGATCGAGGCGCTCAAGTGCCTGTTCGAACAGTCGTTCGACAACGGTGCGCACCTGCCGGTAGCGATACAGGTGATGATGCAGCGCGTGGTCGCAGGCTTGCTCGACGAGCCAGGCGGGATACTTCTTCGCCAGCGCGACGATGCCCCACATGCCGCGATGCCCGACGCGTCCTTCGGCGTCAAACAGATGCTGGCAAAGTGCCTTCGTTTGTGGGCCGATGTCGCCGGCGCTAGCGAGCGCCAGGCTCGTCTGGCGCGACGGATTGAACGGTCGCTCGCTCTCGGGCAGTTCGAGTGAACCGGGCCGCGTGTGGCGTGGATGGGTGCGCAGCAGCTCCTGAGTGCGACGGTCGCGGATCTCGATCGTGGTGTCGTAGACGCGCACGCTGACGAGGCTGCCGATGGGTGCAGGCCGTGCCGCATAGTTGCTGCGCTCGACACTCACTGTGGTGTCGTCCCAGACGGTGCGTACGACTTCGGTGAAGTAGCGGAACGCGGTGGCCGGCAGCGACCGGAGATGTGGCTTCTCCTCCTGGAACATCGCTTCGACCTGCCGCCGCGCTCTGCCGTGGATGCGCCTGGCTGCCCAGCTCTCCTCCCAATGCATAAGGAATTCGTTCTGAGCTTCGAGTGATTCGAAACGCCGGCCGGTGAGCGCGGTGTTCTGCGTATGTTGGATCGCGTTCTCTACGGTGCCCTTTCGATTCGGGTCTCGTACGCGAGCAGGGTCGGCGACGACGCCGTAATGCTCAAGCATCGCCGCATAGAGCCGGTTGAGCTCCGGCTCATATAGGTCAGGGGTAATGACACCTTCCCGGAGGTTATCGAGGACGACGTAACTCACGCTGCCACCGAAGTACCGGAAGGCGTCCTCGTGTAGTTGTGCCCAAACCTGCTTGCTCGACTTCCAGACCACTTGCCGGAAGCTGCGCCGCGAATAGCGTAGCGTCATGACGAACAAGCGCGGGCGCCGATACCGGCCCGTCCTCGGATCACGCGTCGGCGCGCCCTCACCATAATCGACTTGAGCTTCCTCAGCCGGAGCAAACTCAAGGCGGTCAAACTGCTCGGGATCGACGTGCCGAAGGGCGCGCACAAAGCGTTTGACGCTGTCGTAGCTCGCAGTAAAGCCGAACTGGTCGACCAGATCCTGGTAAATCGCTTGCGCATTGCGCTTCAATCGTATCTGCTGCTCAATCCACTCGCGATGGGGTTCGCTGGCGGAACGGGCGAAATTGAACGGTTTGACCGGTGCGACGATCCGAGAAGCCGGCGGGCGCGAAAGTGGAGGAGTTTGTGGTGGAGGTGGAGGAGTTTGCGCGCCCACCGGCTCCGCCATGTCGGTGGGCGCGGGGGTGGAGGAATTTGCCTCGTCCGTGACTCGCTGCAATTCAAAGATCGACTGATAGCGGCGGATCGTCTTGCGGTCGATCCCCGTGACCTCGTGGATCTTGCGCTGACTTGCCCCGCGTTCGAGCAGCGTGAATATCGTGGCTTGGAGATGCTGCTTCAAGACGTTCACCTCTTGGTCTCCTTCATGCCTGAAGGAGAAGAAAATAAACGTCCTGCTACGTCGCTACCGGCTACTCAACCGGGCGCGCGGGGT
>DATEKT010000060.1:0-3524 GCA_035277305.1 Steroidobacteraceae bacterium
CCGTACATGAGCGCCGTCGCCCCGGCGATCGTCGCGACCTACAACGACTACGCGCGTCGCGAGCTCAACGCGGTCTCGGAGCTGAAGTACGAGCTCTCAGCCGGGCTCTACAAGGACTGGGATCTCGGCCACGCGCAGCCGGACTCCAATGGCCGCAAGACTCCGTACGCCAACGTGCTGCCCGACATCTCGTACGCGATGACGCTGAATCCGCGCATGAAGGTGCTGGTGCAGTCAGGTTACTTCGATCTGGCGTGCCCGTACGGCACGGTGAAGGACGCGATCGACCATCTCACGATCACGCCGGAGCTGCGCAAGAACATCGAGATCGAGTTCTACGATGCCGGCCACATGATGTACGTGCACCCGGGCTCGATGGGCAAGTTCAGCGACACGATCAAGCGCTTCATCGATGACAACGTGAAGTAGAGGCCAACAGACTCCGCATCCGCGTCGTTTTGCACCGTGCAGGCAATGCCGTCATTATGCAAGCATGCCGGTTCAGATCACTATTCGCGACGTGCCCGAGAAGGTTCGGGATGAGCTCGCCGCGCGCGCGGCGCTCCAGGGAAAGTCGATGCAGGAGTATTTGCGCATGGAACTGCAACGGATGGCGGCGCGGCCGTCGGTCGAGGCCTGGCTGGAGCAGGTGCGAAAGAGAGTGCGCGCATCGCAGACGCGCGTATCCACAGCGCAGATCCTGAAAGCTCGAGACGCCGACCGCCGTTGAGCGCCGTCGTCGACGCATCGGTTCTCGTCAAAGCTCTGCTCGACGCGGGGCCCGCTGGCGAATGGGCCAGGGCAATCGTCGCGGGCGGCGCTCTGCATGCGCCGGATCTCGCCCTCGCCGAAGTGACGAATGTCCTGCGCGGGCTCGAGCTGACCAAGCACATCACGACTGCGGAGGCGAACGCTGCGCACGAGGACCTGCTGCAGCTCAACGTCGAGCTGTTCTCCTTCGAGCCCTTCGCGGAGCGCGCCTGGTCATTGCGCCACAACCTCACGAGCTACGACGCCTGGTCCGTCGGACTCGCCGAGGCGCTCGGGTTGCCGTTGGCAACCTTCGACGAGCGCCTCGCGAAAGCCAAGGGGACGAGCTGCGAGTTTCTGACGCCGCCCAGGTGACGGAAACCTGCTCAGCCCACTCGCGGATGCAGCAGGTCCTGCAATCCGATTCGCCGCAGCAACTCGGCGCGCACGCGATCGGCAACGCCGTTGACGATCTCGGCGCCGTCTTCCGACGGATCGACGTGCACGCGGAACGGCCGCTGGCCGAACGGTGCATCGACGACCTTGACGACTGCATCGGCCACCGTGGCCGCATCGGCATCGGCGGGCTCGAGCGCAGCCAGTCCTTTCAGCGCGATATCGGGAATGTCGCGCGTCGGACCGCTCGCGTATTCGGCCGCGCGCGGCACATCCGCCGGCGAGCCCGAGTGCGCGAAGTGGTTCGTGCCCTTCGTGAACGCGCCCGGCACGACGATCGAGGTCTCGATGCCCCAGCGAGCCAGCTCGCCCGCATAGGAAACTGCCAGCGAATCCATGGCCGCCTTCGCGGCGAAGTACGGCGAGAGATACGGCGGCGTGCCGCCCCGCGCGCTCGAAGAAGAAATCCACACGACCAGGCCGCGACCCTGCCTGCGCAGCTGCGGCAGCGCCGCGCGGTTCACGCGCTGCGTGCTGAGCACGTTGATGTCGTAGAGCTCGGCGAACTGCTCCGGCGTGAATGCTTCGGCAGGTCCGAACGACATGTGGCCGGCGTTGTGAATCACGACGTCGAGCCGGCCGCAGTCCGCGACGATGCGCTCGATCGCAGTTTTGACCGACGCGTCGGACTGCACGTCGAGCTCGACGGTGCGCAAGTCCACGCCGTGCTCCTGCGAATAGGCTTGCGCTTGTTCGACCTGCGCCGCGTTGCGACCCGTCGTCGCGCGCATTCCGGCGTAGACCGTGTGACCGCCGCGCGCGAGCGCGCGGGCCGTGAGAGCACCGAAGCCACTCGATGCGCCCGTGATGACGATGACCTGTTTCATGACCGGACTCCTCAGATGATTCCGCCGTTGGCGCGCAGCGTCTGGCCGTTGATCCACGCGCCGTCGGGGCCGGCGAGGAAGGCGACGGCGGCGGCGATATCCTCGGGCTTGCCGAGACGCTCGAGCGGCGCGAGTTTCGTGAGACGCTCGACCAGCTCCGGCGACTTGCCATCGAAGAACAGGTCGGTCGCAGTCGGGCCGGGGGCGATTGCGTTGACCGTGATGCCGCGCCCGCGCATCTCTTTCGCGAGCACACTCGTCATCGCTTCGATCGCCGCCTTCGTCGCGGCGTAGACGCCGTAGGTCGGCTGCAACAGCCCGACGACGCTCGAGGAGAAGTTGATGATTCGCCCGCCGTTGCGCAGTCGCCGCGCGGCTTCGCGCATCGTGTTGAAGCTGCCTTTGAGATTGACCGCAATGTGGCGATCGAACAGCGCATCGTCGCTCTGCGCGAGCGGGGCCAGCGCCATGATCCCGGCGTTGTTCACCAGGACGTCGACGCCGCCGAACGCAGCCTCGGCCGCGTCGAACATGCGCTTCACGGCGTCCGGATTCGCGACGTCACCCTGCGCGGCGAGTGCCCGGCCACCCGCGGCTTCGATCTTGCGCACCAGGGCCTCGGCCGGCGCCTGGCTGCCCGCGTAGTTGACGACGACAGTGAAGCCATCGCGGGCCAGCCGTTCGGCCACGGCAGCGCCGATACCGCGCGAAGCACCTGTCACGATTGCTACCTTATTGATTTGGCTGGTCATTGGCCTGCTCTCCAGTGGCTGAGCCCAGTCCGGGCTCGATGTGGGAGCGACTATGACTCTTTTGTTCTCCCGGATAATCCAGCAGGATTCGACATGACTGTTCGGCATTTCTGAACAATAGGGCCAGACCGATCCCATGGACCGATTCGTAGAGATGCGGGTGTTTGCGCGCGTGGTCGAGCGCCGCAGCTTCACGCTGACGGCCCAGGACCTGGCGCTGCCGCGGTCCACGGTGACGGACGCCATCAAACAGCTCGAAGCACGCCTCGGAGTCCGGCTGCTCCAGCGAACAACACGGCACGTGAGCCCGACGCTGGACGGCGAGGCTTACTACCGGCGCTGCCTTGCGCTGCTCGCGGATCTCGAAGATGCAGAAAGCGCGTTCGCGGGAATCAAGCCGAAGGGTCTGCTGCGTGTCGACGTGCAGGGCACGCTCGCGCGGCACTTCATCGTGCCGAGCCTGCCGTCTTTCTTCGCGCAGTATCCGGACATCGAGCTGTCGATGAGCGAAGGCGAGCGCTGGGTCGATCTCGTGCGCGAGGGCATCGACTGCGTGCTGCGCTTCGGCAATCTGCCCGACAGCGACCTGGTGGCCCGGCGCGTCGTGACGCTGACGCGGATCACTTGCGCCGCGCCCGTCTACTTCGAGCGCTTCGGCACGCCGGCGAGCATCGAGTCGCTGGAAGGTCATCGCATGATCGGCCTGCGCTCGCTCACGACCGGCAACCTGCGTCCGCTC
>DATEKT010000061.1:0-34335 GCA_035277305.1 Steroidobacteraceae bacterium
AACAGGTAGTTCGTGCCGAGCTTGCCGCCCGCGCCGAGGTCGCCATCGGAAACTTCGGCATCGACGCGGAAGCGCTCGGTCATCCGGTAGGAGCCACCGGTGCCGTAACGGCCGTTGTCCGGCCGTTCTTCGCTCTTCGACAGCGTGTCCTGGCCGAAGACGTACGCGCGCCACGAAGCGCCCGAGTCATAGCCGACCTGCAGCACGCCGTCGGTACGCTCGCCCATCTCGCGGTTCAGCGGGATCAGCGGGCCCGTGTACTCGCGCTCGTCCTTGCGCGCGCCGGTGCTCACGCTCCAGCGATCGGTGATCTGGTAGGCGAGATTCAGCTCCTGTGTGTTGGAGCTCAGCCCCACGTCCGTCGCGCGCTTGTCGGCCTTCGCGCGCACGTCGAGGTGCTCGAACATCTTCATGTTGAAGGTACCGCCCGTATGCTCGAGGTCGGTCATCGTGCCGAGGCCGGGCGCCGAGTAGCCCGCGCCGAGCGACTGCGAGTACATCGTGACGCGGCCGGGCATTCCTTTGAAGAGATCGCCGAAGCCGACGCTGAGGTCGGCGCGATACGCATCCGCGCTCGCGGAATCGAAGCCGGTGGTATCCGGGCTGACGAAGCCGAAGCCGCCGTCATCCGAGTACAGCGCGCTCGAAACCATGCCTTCGCTGCGGCCGCCCTGGAGCTTGAACCACGAATCCGAGCTCATGCGCAGCGTGACGTCGCCGCCGTTGAGGCTGCTGTCGGTGTCGCCCTCTTCGTTGCTGTTCGCGGTGAGACCGAGCTTGACGTAGTCGTTCACCCAGACGTTCGCCTGGCCGCCGGTCGCGACCGAGTTGAGCTCGGTGAAGCCTGGCGTGTACTCGTAGCGGACCACGAGATACGCGGCGTCGCCGCTGATCGCGCCGCTACGTACGAGCAACTGGTCGTCCACGGTCGAGTTTAGCGGCTCGGCGAGCACGACGCGACCCTGCAGATAGTCGATGTCGTAGTCGAGCACCGGGCGCAGGTTCACGACGCCCGTGACCAGCCCCGAATCCTTGTCGCGCAGCTCGACGCGCACGCGCTCGGAGCCGGTCAGCAGGTCCTGGTTGTGCAGGAAGTACAGCGAGCCGCCGGTGCCGCGGAATTCTTCGCGGCTCGCGAGCGTGCCCGGCTCGGCGGCGAAGCCGTCGAACGAGAAGCGCTGCTCGCCGAAGCTCGTGGTGCCCTCGGTCTGGTAGTGCAGGTTGCCGCCGTACAGGCCGCGGTCGACCTGCGTCAGCTCGTTCTCGGCGTAGTTGATCTTGAAGTTGCCCCACATGAGCGAGCTGTCGTCGTGCTCCAGCTTGACGAACATCTTGCCGAGCGTCGGCGCGGTTTCTTCCACGACCGAGTCGTCGCCGAACGTCGGGTAGTGATAGTCCGGATCGATGCGCCGGAACAGCGAGTCGGGCGCCTTGTTGAGGAAGTTGCTGAACAGCTCGTCGACCGGGCCTTCGCGCGTGTCGGCGCTCGCGCTCAGGTGCCAGTTTTCCTTGAACTTGCCGTTGACGTAGAACGCGAGGCGCGCGTCCAGCGCCGAGTCGTAGTCGACAGGCGCGTTCTCGCCCTGCAGGAGCTCCGCCGGGCCGCGCGTGTGCGTGTCGGAGGCCGTCACGTCGGCCATGCCGACATAGAACCAGTCGTTCTTCTCGAATTCGAGGTCGCGCAGGAACATCGCGCCGTTGCCTTCGTCGTCGAGCACCGCGACTTCGACGGTGTGCACGCCGGCCGGCAGGATTTCCTCCGCGAGGAAGTTGCCGGACGGATCGACCGGCACGGGCTTGCCCGCAACCCACACGCTGTGATGCGGCGGAATACTGCCGCCGCGGACCTTGATCGTGCCGCTGCCCAGCGCGATGTTGTGCGACGTCAGCCCGCTCGTGCCGTAGCTCGCCAGCAGCTCCTTCGATTGCTGGTCCTGCGGCTTCACATCGGTACGCGTGCCGTCGTCCAGCACGAACCACAGAGGCTGCGCAGTCGTTTCGTCGAAGTTGCCGTCCTTGCCGTACGCGCGCAGCACGTATTTCAGCTCGCGCATCGGCGCTGTGGTCTGCTCGGCCGTCGGCTCCCACTCCGCGAAACCAGCCGGATCGACCGGCAGAACTTGCAGCGGCTTGGCCTGCGTCGACTGATCCGCCTGGAAGATGCGCACTTCCGAGCGATCGATGAACGCCGAGTAGTTCGCATACATCTGGAAGCGCACCGGCTCGCCGAACAAACGCGGCGCGGGGAATTGCGGCACGTCGCCCTGCTCTGCCTGCAGCACCACCGCAGGCTTCGTCTCGACCAGCGCCAGCGCCTGGCTTATCGGAATCACTTCCATCAACTCTTCCGGCTCGCTGGACTCTTCTTCCGTGCTGCTCGCAACCGGTTCCTCTACCTCCATCTGCCCCGTGTCAGCTGTGTCACCTGTGTCACCTGTGTCACCTGTGTCACTTGCCTCATCCCACTTCCCATCCAATTCCCCCAACTTCACCGTCGTCGGCCACGCCGACACGCTCAGCCGCGGGCTCGACTTCAGGTTGTCGAACTGGAACCCGATCTTCGCGCGATCGAACGCGACGTCGGTACAGCGCTGGATGTCCGCCGAGCTGCGGCCCGGATCGTCGATCGGCTCGCCGTCGACGGTGATGCGCATCAGGTTCAGCGCGAACGGATTCTTCGGGCTCAGCTCGCGCGTGATGCGCTCGATGTCCACGCCCTCGTAGTCGTCGAGCACGAGAGGCTCGTCGTACACGACCTGCACGACGATGTGCGAAGTGCCTTCCTGCGTGAAGCCCTCGTTGACGACGTCCGCGGACTGCACGTAGCCGCGGCCTTCATGCTCCGCCTGCTCCGGCGTCAGTTTCATTTCCTGCGCGATCGTGTCCATCGCACGGCGCGCACGCGCGGCGGCGAGGCCGATGTCGTCGCCGTAGACGATCGCCGTGCGGCGATCCAGCCGTTCGTTCTGCGTATAGCCGACGAAGCGCAGGCGCACGTTGGTTCTTTCCGCGATGTCCGACATCGCGCGGCGCAACTGCTGCGTGTAGTCCGCCGGGATCACGGCGCGACCGCCCTGTTCGAGCTGCAGCGGCGCGATCGGTCCCCAGGGCGGATCGTAGACGCGCGTGACGACTTCGCTACCCGGCGCGCCGGGGCACAACCGCGGCTCTTCCGGCAGCTCGGTCAGCGGATCGTCGTGCCAGAACTCGACTTCGATGCGGCGGTTCAGCGCGCGACCTTGCGCAGTGTCGTTGGTCGCGACTGGCATGCTCGAACCGCGACCGTCAGTGACCAGGACTTCGTTCGGCAGCTTCAGCGCTTCCTGCAGCGCCAGCGCCGTGCGATGCGCTTGCGCCCGCGAAATCGCGAGGTGATTGCCGTAGATGCGCGCGTTGCGATCGGTCAGCGGCACGTTGTCCGTGTAGCCGATCAGCTTGACGACGACGTGCTGCTTGTCCTGCAGGTTCTCCAGCCCCCGCCGCACGTTCGCGACGAACGCTTCCGAAACTTCCGGTGTGTCGTCGTAGTGCAGCGGCTGCACCAGGTTGCGAATTCGGGTGCGGCGCGCGTTGCCTTCCTTGAAGCGCATTTTGCACAGGGTCTCCATGCGGCAGACCTTGACGCGCTTGAAGTCCTCTTTGACCAGCACTTCTTCCTCGGTCATCGCGCCCTGCAGCTCGTCGTACCACACCTGCACTTCGACGCGCCGGTTCATGGCACGGCCTTCCGGCGTCGTGTTGCTCGCGACCGGCTTGGTCGCACCGGCCCATTCGTACGAGATCGCATCGGCCGGCAGCGCCAGGCGGTTCTGCAGGAACTCCGCGACTTCGCCGGCGCGCTCGCGCGATAGGCCCGCGTTGTCGACGTAGATGCGCGCCAGCTCATCCGACAGCGGCTGATCGTCGGCATGACCGACGAGATGCAGGCGCACGTTGCGGCGGTCGCGCAGATCGTCGAGTGCTTTGCGCAACGACTCCACGTAGGTCTGCGAAATGTCGGCGACGCCCGAGTCGAAGCGGATCGGCGGCACCACGTCGGTGAGTTTCACCGTCGCCATGCGCTCGGCATGCACCGGGCGCATTTCCACGCGGTCGCCCGACTCCTTCTGCAGCAGGTTCGGATCGTGGGCCCACGAGCGCAGCGGCTCGTCGCTCGACAACTGCTTCTCGGTCGACTCGCCGCGCGACGTCTCGACGACATCCTGCGCCTGCGCACCCAGGGTGAGCAGCGCGGCACTCAGCAGCAGGAGATAGCGATGAGCGATCATGGCGGTCACCTGCTCGAATCCACTTGCTGAGCCTGCTGCGGCGGCGCGCCGAGGCGCCAGAACACCTCCGGCTCGATCGACAACTCATAGCCCGCATTCAGCGCGTGCCAGCGCGTTGCGATCTCCGTCTTGATGGCCTCCATGCGGCGCTGGACGATCTGCTCGTTCTCGACGTCCGCGAGGTAGGACAGGCGCAGGATCGCCGGGCCCTTCTGCAGCTCCTTCATCAGCAGCTCCATGCGCGGACGCCACTGCGCGCGGATCTCGGTCGTGCCCGGCTCGAACACGGCATCGGCGAGATCCATGCCGATGACGCGGTGGAGCGAGGCGCCGAAGTTGAACTTGAGCGCTTTACCGCGCGTAGCGCGCTCGACGCGGACCTGGTTGGTCGACGAGCGGAAACCGCTCGGCAGCGTGCGGTCGTCCAGCTTCAGGACGAAGTTGCTGCCGCGGCCTTCGCGCGGCACGACCGCGCAGGTGATGTGGAAGCGGCCATAGGCGTCCGTGATCGCGTTGAGACCGCGCGCGCTCACCACGCGCACGCCCGCGAGACCCATCTCGCCCTGCTCCTGCAAGCCGTTGCGATTGGCGTCGTTGAACACCTTGCCGGTGACGTCCGTACAGTCGAATGTCGGATCCGGCACGACGCGCACCGTCGCTGAAGCTTCGTTCGAGAGCGCCGAGCCCGTCAGCATGTGCACTGCCTGCACGCGGTTGACGAACTCGCCTTCGCTGACACCCGCGCCGACGGCGAGAATCACGAGCATCTCGTGCGTCTCCTGGCGATCGACCGCGAGGTCGCTCCAGATCAGCTCGCGGCCCGCGACCGCAGGTTCTACCGCCTTGTTGTCGATGCGGGCCGAACCCGCGACGTAGCGGAAGCCCGCGGGAATGCGGTCGACGACGCTGACGTCGAACAGCGGCACGTCGGTCACGTTCTTGTACGTGATGACGTACGGCACCAGCTGGCCGCGCACGACGTTGAGCATCGGCGTCGTCTTCGACATCTGCAGCACGCCCTGCAGGTCCGGATCCACCGGGATGTGGTTGTTGTAGAGCTGGCTCGAGCCCGGGATCAGGTTGTTGTCGAGCTTCAGATGCACGTGGTAGCGCGTGCCTGCGCTGCGTGCGCGCTGCGCGAGCGTCGGTGCGAACTCGAATGTCTGCACTTCGCAGTAGTCCGGAGTCACAGCGAGCGCGTCGTCGATGCCGCCCGGGCAGGCCGGCACGTTGAACGCAGCAGTAGAGGAGCCCGAGGTCGGCGGAATGATCTGTGAGTACGTGCCGATGTAGCCGGTCGGCGGCGGACTCACGTCGATCAGGTAGTTTCCGCCGCTCGGGCAAGCCGGGTCGGAGAAATTCAGGTCGAAGCGGTAGTAGCCGCTCACGAGCGTCACCTGGTTCTGTTGGGCCGGGTCGTCGAAGCAGGCCGCCGGCAGAATCGTGCCGGTGCCCGCGCTCAGCAGGCGCAGCGTGACGTTCGCGGCCGGAGCACGCGTTACGGAGTTGTAGGCCACGCCGTTCGGCGAGATCGGCATGTCGAGATCCTGCAGATTGCTGGCGAACTGCACGATGATGTCGCTGATCTTCTGTAGTCCGTTCGTGAACGTGGCCGAGTACGCCATGCCGAGCTTCGCGGTGCTCGCCGTCGCGTCCGGCGCGCTGAAGCGCAGTTCGTACTGCTCGCCGGTGATGTAGTTCGGCGGAATACCGCTCATGCGATACACGCCGTTCGCGTCGGTCTGCACGCTGCGCAGCAGCAGGTTGTTGCGATAGAGCGCGACGGTCCAGCCTTCGAGCACGAGCTCGTTCGCTTCCAGCGTGCGGTTGAAGTTCGCGTCGTGCCACGCCTTGCCGTTCAGGATGCCAGCACCGACCACGGCGCCGACGTCGATCGTCACGCTCGCGCTCGCGGTCTGCGGCGGGTTGTTCCACTTCACGGTGCCGGTGTTCGTGATCTTCGTGCCATCCAGCAGAGCCGGGTTGATGACTGCACGGAAGCGCAACGTCACGACACCCTGCGGCGCCAGCGGCCCGTAGTTCGTCGAGTAGTCGGCGGTGATCAATTGATTGGCGACCGTGATTCCAGTCGTCACGCCGTTCATCGTCGCCGAGTTCGGCACCAGCGTGATGTAGCCAGGTATCGGCACATTCAGGTCGTCCGTGATTACGACATACAGCGCCGGCACCAGCGAGATGTTGGTGACGCGCACGGTGTATTCGAGCGTCGCGCCCGGCGAGGCCGGGCCGCCGCCGACGACCGCGACTTCCTTCACGATCTGCAGCTGCTGACCGTTGCCAACGACCACGACGGTCGGCTCCGGTCCCGTCGACGGATTGCCGTCGCCGTCCGTCAGCGTGGTCGGCACCTCGGTCGTGCGCACGACAGCCTGGTTGCGGATGATCGTGCCGGCCGGCGTGCCGGCATTCACGAGCAAGTTGAACGTAACCGTCGCGCTGGATTGCGGCGAGAGAGTGCCCTCGCCCGCTGTCGGCAGCGGCGGCGTGCGATCGGTCGAGCTGACGTAGATGCCGGCCGCGAGCGGCGACGAGCCGCCATCCGGCTGGCCGTAGGGCAAGCCGTTCAGCTGCGTCGAGTCGGCGACGTAAGTGGTGAACGGCGGCACGTTGTCGGCCAGCACCACGTTGGTCGCCGGAATCGCGCCGTTGTTGTACATCGTGATCGTGTACTTCAGCGTATCGCCCGGATCGACGATGCCCGGCGAGCCGTTGTCGATCAGCAGCTCGGCCTGCTTCGTCGCGAACAGCAGCGGCACGTTGCCGACCACGTCGCGCGTCGGGTCGTTGACGATCGGCGTGCGCGGATCGTCCGACGGGTAGTCGACGATGGCGAAGTCGACCGCGCTCACGAACGCCTGGTTCGAGATGATCGTGCCGTCGGCCACGTCCGGATAGACCGTCACGTCGAACGTGATCGTTGCGACGTTGGTCGTCGTGTTGGTCGCGTCCGCCCGCATCACGCCCGCTGTCGCATTCTCGGGCGCGTAGATCGAGATGGTGTCGACCAGCGGCGAGATGCCCTGGGCGTTGTCGTTCTGCTGCGTACCGTTCAGCGTCGTGCTGGCCGCGACGTAGGTCGTGTTCGCCGGGATCTGGTCGCGGATCACCACACCCGTGGCGTTCTCGGTGCCGATGTTCTTGACCGTGATCGTGTAACGCATCCGGTCGCCGGCGCGCAGCAAGGTCGTGCTCGCACCGAGGTACGTCGAGGTCTTCAGCACGCGGAACTTCGGCGCCGACGTGATCTGCACGCGCGTCGGATCTTCGTCGCCCAGCACCAGCGGATCCGGCGCCACGTTGACATTCGGGTCATCGCTGCGGCCGACCTCGATGCCGTTCACGTACGCCTGCGCCTGGTTCACCACGTAGCTCTGGTTCGGCAGCGCGGCGGCCAGTTTCACGTCGTATTCGACGATGATGAAGCTGCCCAGGCCACCGAGGCTGAGGTTGCGGATGTCGACGAGACCGCTGGTGTTCACACCGCCCGAAGGATTTGTGTTGCTCGCATCGGCGCCCGCCGGCACGGTCACGAGGTTCAGCGTGCCCGGCACGTAGACCGGGTTGTTGTTGAGGCGGCCGAGCTCGTCGCGCAACGAGAAGTTCGGCAGCGGATTGTTCGCGAGATTCTCGATGCGGACGCGGTAACGTAGCGTGTCGCCAGGGGTCGCTTGCGTCGCCGGGTTCTGGCCGGTGGTGACGTTCACCGCCGTCTTCTCGAACCTGAGCACCGGCAGATCCACAGTGACGGTGTACGCGTCCTCGTGGTCCACGGTAGCCGGCGTGCCGTCGGTCAGTACCCGCGTGAAAATGACATTACCCGGATTGAGCCAGCGGGTCGCGCCGGCCACGTTCGTCAGCAGTGTGCCGTTCTGAGCATCGGCGTCGACCTGTGCGCGGTATGAGATCAGCAGACGTTCGTCTACGCCGATCGCCGCAGCGGCGGATAGCGTATTGAGAGTGAGATCGCACGCCGCGTAGCTCAGCGAATAGTCCGTTCCCTGGACGAGGGGACCTTTGCCCGGAACCGGCGTCACGCCGTCCGCGGCAACTACACGCGCGCTCAGAATCTGCGGCGGCGTGGTGCACATCCCGCCCGTCGGTGTGTCGGGCAAACGATCGACGAGCGTTATGTTGTGCGCCTCGATGTTTCCGGTGTTGTGCACGTCGATGCTGAAGTTGCCGAACTCGGCGGGCTTCAGCTGCGACGGGCCAGACTTGTCGACGATGAGCACCGGCGTGCCGGGAGGCGGCGTGAATGACCCGACCAGGCCCGTCGTGTTGGTCACGCCACCTTCGCTCGTGATGAACTGGGAGACCGGATTGCCGTCGGGGTCGAGAAAGTTCATCGCCAGCGTGTAGTCCACGCCATCGACGTTGAACGTCGTGGGCGTGGGTGACGCAACGATCGACACGCGGTCCGAGCAGCCGTCCGGCGGCGGGACCGGATCGAAAGGACACGGGTTCAGGTTGTTCGGCGTCTCGACGTGGTTGAACGTGTAGGTGAAGGTCAAGGGCGGACGCGGCACGCCATCGACGCTGATCACGAGCACGACATCGAGCTGCACCGAAGTCAGCGAAGGATCGCCGACCTCGAAGTTGCGATGGATGAACGAGCCGAGAGAAAAGAACGGCAGCGGCCCGGGCAACTGGAACGGCGGCGGCAGCGGGTCCGCCGCGTTGAAGTCGTAGCCGCTCTGCGGCGTACCGTCACCCCACCGGATGATCGAGGTCGGGTTGCCGTTCGTGATGACGGGATCTTCCGCCTGAACGCCGGGGACGTTGTCTACGGGGTCATGCCAGGATCCGGTCAGCGACGTGTACGTGATCTCGGCCGCCGACGCGCGCGGAGCAGACAGCACAGCGAGCAGCGCAAGGAACAATGCGCTCAGGACGACGAATGACTTGTTGGCTTGCTGTGCTTTCATGATTCTGGCGGTCCCGCTGTCGTAGGGCTTGCGCCCGGTAGACCGGAAACTTTGCGTCGCCACCTTTCGGTGGTTTTGCCCTGGTCAAAATCGCTATGAGCGTCCTCGTTGAGTGTGCTGACGTTCGCCGGCGCGTTACGCCGCCGGCAGGAAGTCGATCGGATACAGGATGGTGATCGCCGGCACCGCCTTGGCGCCGAAGTCGAAGCCCTTCACGCGGTCGACCACCTGCGCCGTGAGATCCGGCGCGTTCATGTCGCTCGATTTCAGCTCGCACATCGACACCGTGCCGTCCGGCTCGATCGTGAGCTTGAGAATCACCTGCCCGCGCAATGTCGGATCGCGGCGCAGCTCCTTGTTGTAGAGCCGGTACAGCGCGGACTTGTAGCGGTCGAACACGATCTGGATTTCTTCGTCGGTGCGGCCCGCCACGCCGGCGTCGTTGCTGAGCGGCCGATCGCCGCCCGGCGTGCCGACCGCAGCGATTGCGCTGCTCGCCCGCGTGACCTGCACTCCGGCCATGCCGGCGCCGTTACCCGGTCCGCCGCCCATGCCGCGGCTGATGGACGCGAGATTGATGCCGCCGCTCGAGCCCGGTGCGTTCGTGGTCAACATCGAGCGCTGCGCGCGACCGCCGTAGTCGGAGTTGTCGATGCGCGCTTGCGCGCCGAGGCGACCAACGACCTGATCGTCCTTGGCGGACGCGAGGCGCTCGCGGAACGCGAGAATGCCCTGGTCCTTCGCTTCCGGTTCCTTCGGCGCCAGCTCGACCTTGGGTTCGACCTTCGCGAGCTGCACCGGCTTCTCGACCGGCTTGGTCTCTTTCACCTTCGGCTTCGGCGCTTCGACCTTCGCCGGCGGCGGCACGGGCTTCTCTTCCATCAGCAGGCGCACGACACGCTGCGGCACTTGCTCGCCGTTGTCCGCAGTCAGCGGCGGCAGGGTCATCTGTGAAATGATCGCGCTCAACACGATCGTGAGCAGCAACGCGAGCCAGGCCGATTTGCGGAAGCGCTTGTCGTCCTCGCCGCTGTAAACCCAGGAGAGCAGCGCCTTGCGCGGCTGCTCATCGATCTCGCGCTCGATCTCCCATTCGTAGCTGAGCTGCTCTTCCTCGTATTGCACTTCGAACAACGCGCGTTCGATCGCGTCGATAGCGTCATTGCACTGGCGCACCTTGGCGCGCAACGCCGCCTGGCGGCCTTCCATGTGGCTGAACCATTCGCCGACTTCGGCCACGCGGCTGCGCGCGGCACGCAAGCTTTCGGCGGCTCGCTGGGAAGACGTATCGGAACCCCAGAACAGCTGATCGCCGCCGATCGTGGCGAGCTTCTCCAGCGCCGTGCACGCCTCGACGACGAGGTGGTGCCGGTCGCGTTGCGGAGCGAGATCTTCGAGCTCGCCTTCGACTTCGCTGAGCTCGTGCTGGAGCGAAGCCCGTTGCGTGCGCGTGCGCGCCAGCTCGTTGGCGAGCTGCCGCTGCTCCGACACCGGCAACGGATCTGCCAGGTCCAGGTCTTCGAGAATGTGGGCGGCTGCGTTCATCGATGATTCCTATTTCTGCAGCACCGCGAGCGAGATCTTGCCGTAGGTGGTCGCCGTGCACGTCGCCATGACCTTGCGGACCAGGTCGAACGGCAGCGACTTGTCGGCGATGACGGTGACTTCGCGCTGCTTGGTCGCTTCGCTCCCACCGCTCCCCAACAACATCGGTCGATCGAGCACCTGCCGCAGCGGCTCGACCAGGCCTTCGCCCGACATCTCGATCGCGGCGACATCGATGACCCGCTCGCCCTGCACGAACACGTGGTCCCTGGTGATCATCACCACGACCGACTGCTGCGCCTGGGTTTCCGCCGTGGACTGCGGAATCTCGACGCCTTTGGAGTTCTGCACGATGTCCACGTCCGCGGTGTAGATGAGCAGGAACGCCACCAGCACCGACATGACGTCGATCAGCGGGATCAGGTTCAGCTCCGCGTCCTCGCGGGGCTGGCTCGGACGGTTGAGCAGACTCATGGGGCTTCTCCCACGGCGATGTTCGTGAACAGCTCGCGCCTGCGCGCGCCGCTGCCGGAGTCGGCTGCAGACTCCGGAGCGTTGCGGATCGCGTCCATCACCTGGATGAGGTAGTCATAACGAACCTGCCGCTCCATCAGCACCGACGCGTCGACCACGTCCGGGTTCTCGCTCTTCAGCTGCTGTGCGAGCTGCGCGAGCTGGGCGAAGTCGTATTCGCCGTTGACCTTCGGAAGAGCTGCGATCAGCGTCTCGCCGTTGGTCAGCTCGAACCCGGCATCGCGCACGATCACTTCCAGGCGGAACGCCGGAGGCGTGCCCGCGCTGGCGTCGTTCGCGCTCGGCAGATCGAGCTGCAGGATCGTGACGCGCGAGAACACCGCCGTCATGAGCAGGAACGTGACCAGCACCGTGAAGATGTCGATCATCGGCACCAGCATCAGCTCTGCCGGCTTGCGTACGCGGTTGGTGAAGCTCCCTTGCAGGAGCGAGCCGCCCGCGGAGAACGTACGTGCGTTGCTCGTGCTCATGACGATCCTTTAGGCAGCGTGCGCGGGGACCGGGTCGCCGGAGATCGCGGCATGCGCGGCCTGCGCCGCTTCCAGCCGTGTCTGCGCCTTCGCCGACTGGCGATCCGCAACGATGGTCAGGAACTTGACCGCGCCGGTCTCGAGGCTCCCGATCAGCTGGTGCGTCTTCGACTGCAGGAAGGCGTGGATGAACAGCAGCGGCACCGCAACCATCAGGCCGAACGCCGTACAGTTCATGGCCTCGGAGATGCTGCCCGCGAGCAGGTTGGCCTTCTCCGCCGGGTTCGCGGTCGCGACCGCCGTGAACGCGTGGATCAGGCCGCTGACCGTGCCGAGCAGGCCGAGCAGGGTCGCGAGGTTCGCGAACGTCGCCAGGTAATGCGTGCGCTTCTCGAGGTGCGGAATGGCTTCCATGAGGTTGGCGCGCAGCGCCTTCTCCATGTCCTCGATGCGGCGCACTGCGCCGAGGCGCGACAGGCCGACGCCGAGCAGGCGGGCGACGATCGTGTCGCTCTTGCCCGTCTTCTCGCGTGCGGCGTCGAAGTCACCGTTCGACAGCGACGGCTCTACGTCTTCCCACACGCGACGGTTGGTCACGACCAGCCGCGTCAGCGTGATGTAGCGCTCCGCCGCGATCGCCGCGGCCAGCGCGCCGACCAGGGCGATGGGCGCCATGAAGACGCCGCCCTTGATGAAGAAACCCATGAGTGCGAAATAAATGTCCACGGTTGCAGCCTCTCGTTAACCAAACAGTTGAATCAGTTCTTCCCGGACCGGATCTCGTAGTACGCGAGCTCGCGCATGAACACGTCCTTGTCGACGGGTTGCACGGAGTCGTCCAGCAGGCGCGACAGTCCGGGCATGTCGCCGATCTCGGAACCTTTCCACGGCACGATGACCAGCGACTTCGGCGCTTCCTGGTTGCCCAGGATCGAAATGCCGGAGAGCGTTTTCGCGTCGGGTGCCGGTGCTGTCTTCTCAGCCTTCGCCGCCGGCGCCTTCTTCTTCGGCGCGTCAGCTGCGAATGCCGAGCTGGCAGCCAGCAACGCAATCCACACCATCATCGTCACGCGTACCATGACTTCTCCTACTTCCCCGCCGCGCGGTTCTGCAGATCCGCGAGCCACTTCGCGACTTCCTGGTCTTCCGGCGCGCTGCGCAGATACGCCTCGTAGTTGGCGATCGCGCACGAGCGGTCGGCGAGATACAGGTCGCAGAGGATCGCGAGATTGCGGCGGGCGAAATGAAATGCGGGCGACAGCGCCAGCGCCTTCTCGTAACTGGCGCGCGCGTTGTCGAACTGACCTTTGCGGCGCTGGACCATGCCGAGCTCGTTGTTCGCGATCGGATGGCGCGGATTGAGCTCGAGCGCGCGCTGCAGGCTGGCTTCGGCCTTGTCCAGATCGCCGACGCGCGCATACGCGATGCCGAGATCGATGTGCGCAGCGGTCACGTTCGGCGCCGCCGCCGTCACCCTCTGCAGCGACGCGATACCCTGCTCGTACTGCTTCTGCTCGAAGAGGCGCATCGCGCTGTCGTAGTCAGCGTGGATATCGTTGCCGACGCGAACTTCCTCGACGATCGTGAAGCCGCCCTCGTTCTGCTGAATGTCGGCGCGCAGCGGCGTCACCGGCTTCGCAGTCTTCGAAACCTTCGTCGTCTTCTGCCCTCCCCCGCTGGCGGGGGAAGGTTGGGAGGGGGCGCTCGCGCACCCTGCGAGCACCAGAGCCATCACGAGCGTCAGGTAACTAGCGGAGGTTCGCATTGGTGCCTCCGCTTGTTTGTGCAGCGTCCGCAGTGGTCGCTGCTGCTGCTGCTGCGGCGGCGGCGTCCGCAGCCGCTGCGGCCGGCGAGCGATATGCATAACGGTCGATCGATCCGAGGAAGCCCGTGCTGATCTCCGCCTTCGCATAGCGGCCCGGCATCATCTGCGCGAGACGCGCGAGGCTCTTCTCGATCCAGCTGTTGAACAGCCGGTCGCCGCTCATCAGCTCCAGGTTCTTCTCGTGCACCTTGATCGCCTTCTCTTCGAAGGGGAAGGCCTCCTCGTCGAGCGCGTCCTCATACTCCTGCAGCTTCGCGCCGGACATGCCGGCCGGACGCTCGGACTCGCGCAACGCACGGCTGAAGTCGCTGTAGATTTCGCCGAGGTAATACGTCGCGGCGGCAGTGATCTCGCCGACCTGGTAGTCGACGAGGTGACTGAACGCGTCGGTCGCGGCAGTCATGCGACGCTGCTTCTCGGCGAGACTCTGATCGAAGGGTTGCAGGAGCTTCAGCGAGGCGAAGCTCTCGTAGGTCTGCTGCGCCAGGACCAGCGCCGACTGACCGCCGAGGAATCGCGTGCGCGCCGTGCGCTCGCCGCCCGCCGCGGCATCCACCTGCACGATCTGCGCGAGCGCCTGGTGGTAGCTCGCCATGTCGTTCTTGCGCTGATAGATCCCGGCGATCTTGAAGCGCGTTTCGACCGCGGTCTCGACCGGCTTCGGGAACTGCTCCACGTAACGCTGGTACACGGCCAGCGCGCGATCCGGGCTCGACGCCTCTTCGTGCAGCTGGCCGGCAAGCAACAGCGCCTCCGCCCGCAGATCGGGATTATCCGACTCCGTGGCGACGCGCTCGTATTCATCCGCGGACCGCGACAGCTCGCCGGCCTTGCGATAGACCAGCGCGATCTGCTTGGTCGCTTCGCGATTGAGCTCGTGGTCCGGGTAGGTCGTGCGGAACGCGTCGAGCACCGAGGCCGCTTCGTTCCAGGCTTCGAGATGGATCAGCGCCGCGCCCGCGTCGTACTCGGCGGCAGCGCGGATCTTCGCCGTCGGCGCGACCTGCTTGATGCGCAGGAAGTGATCGGCGGCGGCGCGATAGTTCGCTTGCTGGTTCGCGAGCTCGCCCTGCTTGTAGATCGAAGCCGCGAGGTTCTCGACGAGACCGGCGCGCGAATCGTCGTCGGCCGCTGTGAGCGCCAGCACCTGGCCGTACGCCTGCTCGGCGTTCGGGAAGTCCGCGAGCTCGAGCGACGAATGCGCGACGACCAGCCACGCCGAGCGCCGCACCGGCGCCGCTGCATTTGGATAGCGATCGATCAGCTTGCGACCGGCGGAGAGCGCGGGCGCGAAGTCCTTCATGTCGTACAGATCGTCAGCCGCCGCACCCAGGATCGTCGCGGCGTGCTCGTGATCGGGGAACGTGTCGGCGAAGCGCAGCGAGCTCGTCACCGTGTCGCGGCGCGCGTTGAGCTTGCTGTCCTCGGCGACGACTTTCAGGTGCTCGCGGTGCGCGTACACGGCGGCATAACCCGCGGCGGCCGCGCGATCGTGCTTCGCGTACTCGTACGCGGTGCGCTCGTATTCACGCGCCGCGCTGGCGAAGTCCTTGTTCTCCAGCTGCAGATCCGCGAGCTGATAGTTGATCGACGGCGTCTCGGGATCGGTGCTGAACGAGGCGATGTACTGCCCGTACCAGCGCGCGGCTTCGGTGTAGTTCGCGGCCTTCTTGTCCGCCGCGGCCTTGTCCTGGTACTGCGCGTGGTAGTGATTCGCGAGGTCCCGCAGGTTGCTCTTCAGGTAGCTGAGCACCTCGGGCGACTGCTGCACGTCGAAGTGCCGCCAGTACTCGGCGCTCAAGCCGTAGTTGCTGGCGAACGCCTTCTTCGAATCGAGCACCAGCTGCGGGAAGCGGCCGGTCTCGTAGATCTCGATCACGCGCATGCTGAAGTGCGGCGAGCGCTTGTGCAGCGGGTACTGCGCGATGAACGTGTTGTAGGACTTCGCGGCGTCGTGGTACCGCAGCTTGGTCAGGTAGTACTCGCCGAGGTTGCGATAGACGCGATCCTCGTAACCGCGCTTGCCCTTGCCCGCGAAAAACTCCTGCACGGCTTCCGGACCGCCGAGGTTCGAGAAGCTGAGGCTGATGATGTCGAACGTGTCGGCGATGCGCCGCTCGTCGCCCTCTTCGTGCGGTGCGTCGAAGTCGTAGCCGATCGACACCTTGTAGTCGAGCAGCGCGACGTACTGATCCAGCGCCTCGTCGTACGCTTCCTGCTTGTAGAGCGACCAGCCGAGCTTGTAGAGCGCGAGCTCGTAGTACTCGGAGACCGGGCCCATTTTGATGATCGCCTGGTACGAGCCCTCGGCGTCGCGGTACTTCTTGCGCGTGAAGAAATGCTCGGCGCGGCGGAAGTGCACTTCGTCGAGATACTTGGAATTCGGATACGCGGCGATGAGCTGCTCCATCACTTTCATCGCTTCGACGGTGCGCCCGAGCTCGTCGTAGGCGCGCGCCTTCTGGTACAGCACCTGGTCGTTGTGCTCGTGCGACGGGTACTTCTCGAGCAGGCGGTCGTAGAGCTGGATCGCTTCGAGCGGACCCGCGCGCGCGAGGTCGTCCTTGATGTTCTCGGGCAGCTGGCTCTGCATCATGTCCTGCGCGGACGCGGCTCGCGGCATCTGCGCGGTGGCGCGCGCTTCCAGTTCCTGCTCGGAGCCGACCGGCGCTGCGCCGACGTTCGCCGCGGGCACCGCTGTCGCAGCAGCGTTAGCCTCGGACAGAACAGCGGCCTGCGGCGCCGGCAGCTCGAGCAGCTCGCCCGTGCCGTTCAGGCCGTATTCTTTTTCGATCTTCAGGTCCGCGAGGCGGCGCATCGCTTCGGGCGTGCGCTGCGTCTCCGGCGTCTCTTCGAGGAAGCGCTGGTAGCTCTGCATCGCCGTGTCGAGGCCGCCTTCGACCTTCACGTCCTGCAGATCGGCCGGCACTTTGTGCAACGACGCCAGCGTGTCTTTCTGCGGCGCGCCGGAGCACGCAGCGAGGACCGCCGCTCCGACGAGGCTGAGTGCACGATGAGAGCGCGTCATTGCCCGCCCCCCGTCGTCGTTGCGGCCTGTGTCGGTTGAGGCGCTTCGTTGCCCTGCGCTTTCGCGGCGCGGTCGTAGCTGTCGGCGACGGCGTAGCGCGCCTGGGTCTGGTAGACCTCGAGCCGCGCGCGGCGCGTCTTGAGCTCGTCGATCGCGACGATCTCGATCAGGTGACCCTGCTGCGCCATCAGCTTGTTGACGTTCTCCAGCGACTCGGCTGCGCGCGTGCGCAGCCGCTTGATCGTGTCGTCATAGCCGAGGTAGCTGTGCTCCGCGGCCTGGCGCGCCCGCACGAACTCCTGGTACTGCTTGTTCAGCACCGCGATATCGGCATTCAGCGCATTGAGATGCTCGTGCGCCTCTGTGAGCCGCTGCGGATAGCTCGTGTAGAGCGTCCAGGTGATCACGCCCTTGAGACGGTGCAGTTTTTCCTGCAGCTGCGGCACATCCGCGCCGTTCGCCTTCTCCATCGCCTGCTCGACGGCGCGCAGCTGTTCCATCGCGATGCGCTCATCGGCCGTCGCCAGCAGATCCGGCCGCGGCTCGATCAGCAACTGGTGCAGCCGCTGCTGCAAGTGATTGCGCTGCTCCATGCGCAGGCGGATCTGCGCGTCGAGCTCGCGGAACTGCGCGTCGACACCCGGCAGGAGCGGCTCGTAGTTCTTGCGACGCAGGCGGATCATGTCTTCGTAGGCGTCGAGGCTCGTCTGCCAGCTCGCCATCTTCTTGCGCAGCTCATCGAGATCCAGGTAGTTCTGCAGGGCCGTCTGGAAGTCGTTCGACGCCATCAGCTGCATCAGGTAGTAGGTCTCGGGCGCGTCGGGCAGCGTGCGCAGGCGGATCGCCCAGCCCTTGTCCTGCTGGATTTCCTCGCGCACCAGCGCTTTCAGGAAGCGGCCCTCGGCGATGCTCTTCATCGAGGCATCGACCTTGGTCAGCTCTTCGCCGAAGGACTTCAGCGCATCGCCGTACAGCACTGCTGCGCGGCCATGAACGTTCAACTTGCTGTACGCGTACGGCAGCGCAAGCATCGCTTCCTGCACGGCCGCGTCCGTGACTTCGCGCTTCGCGAGCATGCCCCACGGCACCACCGCGCGTTCGAAGTTCTGCGCGGAAACGTCCGCCCAGCCCGCGCTGAGCAGCGCCTGGTTCGAGAACGGCCCGTCGAGGCGCACGCGATCGAAGTACTGCTGCGCACGGGTGAAGTCGGTCGATTCCAGCATCAGCTTGCCGAGCAGCATGTTGGACTTGTCGCGGATCGCGAGCGGACCGGCGGTGCTCACGCTCAGCTGGCCGGCCTTGTCGAGTTGCAGGATTGCGTCTTGCTCGCGGCCTTCCTGCAGCATCGCGATGCCGAGGTTGTAGGCCGCAAAACCCGTCAGCGACTGCGCGCTCTGCAAGCGCTTCAGCACACCCGCCGCCTCGGCGGGACGGCCGAGCGCCATGTAGACGTTGGCGCGCAGGAACTCGACGTCGTCGCGAATCGCGACCGGCACCTTGCCGCTGATGCGATCGAGCGCCAGCAGCGCATCGGCCGCCTGGTCCTTCTGGAAGTGGATGCGCGCGAGGCGATAGGCCGCTTCATTGCGCACGGATTCATCGACCGCGCCTTCGAGCACGGCCTTGATGGCGCGCCCGGCGCGCAGATGCATGCGGTAGTACAGCTCGAAATCGCCGACCGAGAACTCGGCCTCGCCGATGTGGAACTGCAGCGAGTCGCGCTGCGGCTCGTCGACGCCTTTGTGCAGGGCCAGCTCCGCGTCGAGCCGCTCCAGCGCCTCGAAGTAGCGGCCCTGGTTCGCCTGGTACAGCGCTTCGCCGAAGTACAGGTCGCGCAGGTCCCTGCTGGCGCAGGGGCCCGCGGCGAGCACCCCCGCCAAACTGCAGCCGACGATGAGGGACGCGCGCAGCATGCGGGTTTACCAGTCTCCCAGCTGCAGCTCGGACGAGCCGAGCGTCACGCCCAGGAGCTTGGGCTCGACGCCTTTGCTGAACGCGAAGCGCTCGGTGCGGCTGTAGTCCTTGCCCGTATCGAGCTTGCCCGCGATCGTGACTTCGATCTGGTGCTCGCCGGAGGCGACGTTGCCGGTATAGATCCGCTGCACGCCGCCCTTCTGCAGGGCTTCCAGCTCCTTGAAGCTGTAGATGCTGTGCGCGACGGGCTGGCCGTCGATCTGGATCTGCACGGCGTCGAGCCGCAGCGTGTCGCGCGGAGCGAGCGCCACGAACACGGCGAGATGCGTGCCCGAGGGATAGAGCAGCCGCTCTTCGAGCCGCGACAGCTCGGCGGCGATGCTCAGGACGTCGGACTTGACCTCCTGCACCTGCTCGTCGAGACCTTTCATTTGCTCGCGATAGCTCGCTTCAGCGCCGGCGCTCGCAGCAGCGAGCACGGCAACAGCAGCAAACGTCACGAGCCAGAACTTCTTCAGCATGCGCATAACCCACCTCTGCACAAACCAGTTCGGCAACGCTTCGGCGCGCGCAGGCGCGCCGCGGACGAAATCAGGCGGCGAAGGCAGACCGTCGAAGCGGGTGGGTGCTGAACCCCGCATGCAAATGCGGAGCAGTTGCGCTCAATGGCGTCACGTATCGACTCATGGCTACCTCGTCTTCACCAGCAGGCCAGTGCCGGTGGGCTACACGCTCTTTCGACAAGGCAGCCCGTGAAACGGACTGTTGATTCGGGCGGTCCCGCTATCGTGGAGCTCATCGCTCGGTAGACCGGAGACTTTGCGTCCCCATCTTTCGATGGGTTTGCCTTTGTCAGAATCGCGCGGGGCGAACCATAACATCATCGCGTCACACCATTCGTGTGATGCCGGTCACAGTTCGTCGTCGAATAAAGACGTGAGAAAGCAGAGACACTGGATTTCGCTGCAGCCATTTAACTGTTGCGTGCACAGAGTTAAATCGCCGCGTCGCGTAGTGCAAGAGGTGGGCCACGCTTTCCGTAGACTTGACAACGCGGAGCCGTGCGAATCCGCGAATCGGTCAGACACGAAGCACTCGCGCGCAGGGTTCCGTCGATTCGGACAGGCGTCGCATCCCGGATTTTTATAGTCGGCGCGCGCACCTTGCGTCTTGACTCGCGGCGCTCGCTGCAAGTAAACATGCGCGCAAGCACCGGAAAACGGTGCAGGTGGGCGGAACAACATGAACGATCTCGACTCGACGCAGACGGTCCGTGCCGTCACGAACGATGAGCTCTACGATTCGCATCGCCCGAAGTGGTACGCCATCCAGCTGGTGGTCTCCGACCGCGCAGTGAACCTGGACATGATGCCGCGCCTCGACGTGTTCGTGGCGCACCGGCTGTACGCGGTGGTCGGCAAGCAGGACGGCGTCGATCAGTTCGCGCTGCGGCTCGGGTTTTTCCAGGATCCGGCGCAGGCGCGCGCGATCTGCGTCAACCTGATGAACTACTTCTCATCGCCATCGGTGGTGCGCGTGAGCGACGCCGAGCAAACACGCTTCGCACAGGCTCAGGCGCCGCGGGCACCGGTACAGAAGCCGGCTGCACCGCGCGTGCACGCGGCGCCAACCCCACTCGCGGCACGCCCTGCCCCGAGCGTCGCCGAGGAGCCGGTGGTTGCGAACAAGATCCGCAATACGGCGCCGCCGGCGCCCGTCCGGGCCAATGGTACTCAGAAGCTCGTCAAGCGTGCGCGGACACTGAATGAACAGCTGCTCGACGAGGCGCGCGAAGTTCAGCTCTCGCGCAGCGGGAAGCACCGCATGCCCGAGCAGAGCGCGTCGTGGCTGTCACGACTGCTTGGCGGACCCAGGCGCTGAGTCTGGTGCCCTGCGCCAGAACAAGTAGGCAGGCACTCCAATCAGGATCAGGCCGATCCCGCGCAGTGCACTGCCGGGCGACACGAAGAACGTGTTCACGACGACGACGCCCGCCGCGAGCATGAACAGAACGGGCGTCACCGGATAGCCCGGCACGCGGAACGGTCGCGGCGCATGCGGGTCACGACGTCGATAGTAGAAGACCGCTCCGGCACCGAGCCCGTAGAAGATCCAGCCCGCGAACACGACGTACGTGAGCAGCTGATCGAACGTTCCCGACATCGCGAGTACGGCTGACCAGATCGAGCTGGCCACGATCGCAAACGCCGGCGTGTTCCAGCGCGGGTGCACCTCGGCCATCTTGTTGAAGAAGACACCGTCGCGCGCCATCGCGAAGTAAACACGCGTCGCAGTCAGCGCGGTGGCGTTGGCTGCGCTGAACATGGAAATCAGAATCGCCACGGCGATCGCCTTGCCCGCGCCGCCGCCGAAGATCGTCGAGACCGCGTCGGCCGCGATCCGCTCCGATTGCGCGCCGCGCGTTGCTCCGAGCGCGGCCACGTACGCCAGGTTGGCGAGCACGTAGATGAAGATCAGCGCCGCCGTTCCCACGATGATGCCGCGCGCGAAGTTGCGCTGCGGCTCGACCACCTCACCCGCCGAGAACGTCGTGTAGTGCCAACCCTCGTAGGCCCAGAGCACGCCGATCATCGCGGCGCCCATTGCCGACAGCATCGAAAGATTCAGCGATGACGGCACGATATCGTGGGCCGCGAGGCCGTCGCCGCGCGCGAGCAGCAGCACGCTCATGATCAGGATCGCGGCGACCTTGAGCAATGTCGTCCAGTTCTGTACATCCGCGCTCTGCCGCGTGCCGATCACGTTGATCACGGTGATCGCAGCCACCATCGCGACAGCAACTCCGCGCGCGGCCCACGGTGAGAGTGGCATCAGCTCGCCCAGGTACGAGGCGAACGCCACGGCCAGCGTCGCATTCGTTGCGCTCGAGATCACGAAGAACAACGCCCAGCCGTACAGGAAGGCGACGAAACCGCCGAACGCATCGCGAATGTACACGTAGAGGCCGCCGCACTCCGGCTTCATCGCGCCAAGCTCGGCGTATGTGAACGCACCCAGCGTGGAGAGCACGCCGCCGGCGATCCACACCAGCAAGGCGGGTCCGAGCTGTGCACCGGTGAGCTGCAGAACGCTCGCGGGGACGATGAAGATACCGGAGCCGATGACGCCGCCGACCGTGAGATAGACCAGGTCCTTGAATCCCAGGAGGCGCGGCAGCGTCGCTTGTTCTTGTTCTGTCATTCCCCACTATTGTCTGCGCATCCGGGCGATCATGCTACCCTCCATGCATGTGCTGAAGGGAGAGCCATGCACATCGCTCACCATCCGCTATTCATCGCGTTGTCGAGCCTGACTGCCTGGCTCGGCGCGTGGACCGCTCTGGACGTGTTCAGGCGCGTTCGTGCGCATGTCGGGGCATGGCGACTCGCCTGGCTTGGGGCCACGGCGGTCGCGATGGGCCTGAGCATCTGGTCGATGCACTTCATCGCAATGCTCGGCTTCAATCCCGGCGCCGAGGTCCGCTACGACGCGAGCCGCACGGTGTTGTCGCTGTTGCTCGCGATCGCGACGACGGCGTTCGCGTTCTTCTTCGCCCGCGGCGGCGGCGTGCGCCGCGAAATCACCGGCGGTGTCGTCATGGGCGCCGGGATCTGCACCATGCATTACGTCGGCATGTCCGCAGTCATTACATCCGCCGTCCTGGCCAACGATCCTGCTTACGTGGCACTGGCCTTCATGGTCGCCGTGACCGCTTCGACCGGCGCGTTGTTCGTCGCGAGAAGCGATACGACTGCCCCGCAACGCGTGCTGTCCGCGGGCGTGCTGGCATTTGCGATCATCGGCATGCACTACACGGCCATGTACGGCGTGCGCATCGTTGCGATACACGATGCGAACATCGGCTCGGGCGGACTGGACTCGATGGTGCTGGCCGTCGCGGTCGGCACCGGGACTCTGTTCATCCTGCTGCTCGCGCTGATCGCCGCGAGCTCGGATCGCAGATTCGAAGCTGTCGCGGTGCGCGAGGCCTCGCGCAGCGAGCAGCAGCTGCGCGCGATCCTCGACAATCTGCCGATCGGCGTCTTCGTGGCCGAATCGCCGTCCGGCGAAGTGCGTTTCGCGAATCGCGAGGCGGCGCGTCTGCTCGGCGAAGAGCTGGCGGGCCAGGCGCTCTGGGCACGCGAGGGCGAGCACGGATCGGTCGATAGCGATGGGCAGCGCCTGCCGCAATCCCAGCACGTTCTATACAGAGCGATGACCGAACAGCGGCGCGTTGGCCCGGAACTGCGCGCATATCGACGCCCGGATGGCACCGCGCTGCAGATCGAAGTGACCGCTGCGCCTCTGCCGCATACACCCGGCACAGCCGCGATCGCTGTGACTGCATTCCAGGACGTCACGTCCAAGTTGCAGACTGAAGAACAGGCGCGCCAGCGGATCGCTGCAGCGCTGAACGAAAAAGCGGAGGCAGAAGCAGCTCTCGCGCACGCGCAGCGTCTCGACGCACTCGGTCGCCTCACCGGCGGCGTCGCGCACGACTTCAATAATCTGTTGACCGTCGTCATCGGCGCGCTCGACGTGATCCTGCGCCATCCCGACGATGCCGCGCGTCGTCGCCGTCTCGCAGAATCCGCGCTCGCCGCTGGGCGGCGGGGGCAACGCCTCACCGCGCAACTACTGGCATTCGCACGGCGGCAACCGCTGCAGTTCGAGATGCGCGAGCTCAACGAGCTGATTCGCGAGTGCGAGCCCCTGCTCCGTCGCGCCGTCGGTCCCGATCTGAAACTGACGATGCGCCTGTGCGACAACAAGGGCGTGTCGCGCATCGATCCCGCGCACTTCGAGGCGACGCTGCTGAACCTGATCGTCAATGCGATCGACGCGAGCCCGGCGGGCGGTGAAATCGCCGTCGAGACTGAAGTCCGCAGGGTGCCTGCCGGCGACGTCGCGCGGCTCGCCGACGGCGAATACTTCCGCATGAGCGTCATCGATGGCGGCCACGGCATCGGCGCCGACGTGATCAAGCGCATCTTCGAGCCGTTCTTCACGACCAAGCCCGCCGGCAAAGGCACCGGACTCGGCTTGAGCCAGGTCTATGGCTTCGTGAAGCAGTCAGGCGGCGAAGTGGTCGTCAACAGCGCGGTCGGAAAAGGAACCTCCTTTCACATCTATCTGCCCATCAGCGCTGCACGCGCGGAATCGGTCGCGCCACCCGCGACAGCCGCCGCGGACACTCACGGCCCGCTCGCGATCCTGCTCGTCGAGGACGATCCTTCGGTCGGCGCCGTAACCGAGATGATGCTCACGGATCTCGGCCACAAGGTGTATCGCGCCGTGAATGCAGATGAGGCCTTGCGCGTCGTATGGTCCGACGTCGAGCTGGACCTGGTGCTGTCGGACGTCGTGATGCCCGGCGAGATGAACGGCGTCGAGCTGGCGAAGCAGGTGGTGGCGTTCCGCCCTGGCCTGCGCATTCTCCTGACGTCTGGCTATGCCGGCGATTCGCTCGATGAGTCGCTTGCGGAGGGCGCGTGGCCCTTTCTGCGCAAGCCGTTCCTTGCCACCGAGCTGGCGGAAGCGCTCGGCAAGCTGGCGCCGGCGGCTCGCGGCGGCGCGTCAGTTGCCGCCGCCACTCAGAATCTGTAGCGCGCCTTCACGAGCAGCTGATCGCTGTCACGCAGATCTGCCGCCGACCCGAGCAGTCCGCCCAGGCCGTCGCGCGACTCTCCTTCTTCGAACACGATACCGCCGCGCCCGTAGACGACGTACAGATCCGACTGCGGCGCGAACGTCCAGCGATAGCGGACCTGCAGACCGAAGTTGTTCACTGTGAACGGCAGCACCACGTCGTTGCTCTCGATCAGCTCGCCCGACGGCCCGATGCGGAACGGCTGCGCATTGTCGGCTTCGATGGCCAGCCACTGCAGTTTTACGCGCAGCTCGTGGCGCGCGGCCGGGAACCAGTTGAGATCGCTTTGCAGGATCGCGCGCCGGCGCTCGAAACTCGCGAGCAGCGTGTCGCGCTCCCAGATGAGCCAGTCGCGGCTCCAACGCATGATCCCGCGCACCGACCAGCTCAGGTCGTCGCGCGTGAAGTGCTCCACCCGGCTGTCCAGGTCGAATGCGAAGTCGTCGTTGCCTTCCTGCAGCAGCGAGCCCGCTGCGAACAGGCGCCATTTGCCGATGCGCGCGCTCTGGTAGTTATGAGTGAGCGCGACCAGCCGCGTATCCATCTGCACGTTGCCGTTGCCGCGCGAGATCAGATCGTCGACGCCGGAGCCCGAGACTTCCAGCGAGGTGTTGAACACCGATCCGGAGCGCCGCCGCGACTCGCGAAACACGCCGAGGTAGTTGCCGAGACGGTCACCCGAGTCGTTGTAGCGCAGCTCCGGACGCACGCGCCAGTTCACGCCCGCGCGCGCATCGTTCTCGTCGAAGTTGCGGAAGCGGCGCGAGATCAGATAGCTGGCGCGGTTCACGCTCGCGCGCTGCTGGAATCCCATGTCGTTGAAGTCGAGCGTGCTGCTGTAGTGCGTGAGGCCGAGCTCGTGCTGCCAGTCCGGCGAGGGTGTGTACGTGGCGAGCAGGATCTCGCCGTCGCCAGAAGTGTCGTCCGCAAACTGGTCGACCAGGCTCGAGATCACCTGTCCCTGCAGCATCACCCGTGAATTCGGGCGCCAGATGAAATCGCCGGAGTGCACCTGCGAGGAGCGATCGAGGAACGGTCGATCGACCCACGTGCCGAGGTAACCGAACGTCATGTCACCGGACGCATAGCGCAGACGCGTGCCGGCGAACGCGCGGCCGAGGTCGTCGCCATAGTCGCTCTCGACCGCCGACAACACGCCATAGTCGAGACGCCCGACGTTGCCGTTGAGCTTCACCGCGCCGTCGATGTCGGCGGCCTGCGTCGGATCGTCGTCGCGCTGTCCGCCAATTCGACGCGTATACAACAAGCGGTCCCGCGCAGTGAGACGCAGACTGTCGGTCTCGGGAACGCGGATGTCGAACAGCGCCTGGTTCTCGGCGAAGAACGGCCGCTTGTCGCTGAACAGCACTTCGATCGCATCGAAGTTCACGACCAGCTCGTCCGCTTCGACCTGGCCGAAGTCCGGATTCAACGCCGCCGTCAGCTGGAAATTCCCGGACGGCTTCCATTGGATATCGGCGCCGGCTTTCATGTCGACCTTGTCGTCGACCATGTCGTTGGCGACGCTCGCGTACGGGAAGATGTGCAGCAGCGAGCCCGGGTACTGGTCGACCTCGACCTGCGGAAACTCCGATACGTAGCGCGGCCGCGAGAAGCTCACGCCCTGCAGCGCGCTGCGCTCCTGGGTCGCGCCGATCACGCGGTCGAACGCGACGCCGATCGTGCGCTTCGGCGCGCCGGCGTTCTTCATGGGTGCGGTGGTCCACGGCAGCAGCACTTCGACGAACCATTCGTTCTCGGTCTGCGTGATCGCGTACTCGACGTCGCTGTCCCAGTCGGTGCTGTACTGGTTTTCGTTGGTCAGCGTCGCGTCCTGCAGCGAGCCGGCAAGCGCGATCGTGACGTCGTAAGCAACCTGCGCGTCGGCGTTGAAGTCGACATAGATGTTGATGCGGTCGCCATTGTTGTCGGCATCGCGCGGCGTCTGCGCCAATTGTCGCGGCGTCTCCGGCGGCTGCACGCAGCGAAACCCGAACACGAGTCCCTTGGGCGTGCCGAGCATGCGAACTTCAGTCGGATACCGTGGCGTGCCGAGTGTGTACGGCTGCGTGACGCGAAAATCGGTGAAGACCTGCGCGCGCTCCCATTCGGCCTCGCTCAGCTGGCCGTCGATCCTGATCTCGGCGAGCGCGCCGGCCGAGGCCAGAAACGCGGCCACGATCAGCGGGGCGCGCGGCAACCACAGAGAGCGCTTCATGTGTGAGACAGACCGATTCCGACCGCTGGTTATTGCGCGCAACTGTGCCGCTTTGCCGGCCGAGGTGGAAGAGCCACTTCGCCGGGTTTCAGGGGTGCCAACTGACTGCCGCTATGCCGGCCTGTGAGCCCCGCGGCTGATATTGGGCCCGATCTCGCCGTGCTCGAGAAAGCGCACGAGTTGCTCCAGCCGCGGTGCCACTTTCCCGATCGTTCGCAGCGATCCGGAATCGGACCAGAACCGGGTCGGCAGCCACCAGGGCTTGCCCCAGAAGTGATAGTACTGACTGCGGCGGGCCACCAGGTTGCACGATCGGACGAATTCATGAGGCGGCGCCTGGACGCGGCGTTGCGCGTGCAGCTGGAAGCGCGGAGTGCGGTACTTATCGAAATTGAACGTCACCACATCCACCTGCTCACCGACGACCCGTTCGAGCACGATCTCGCTGCCGCGGACCGGCCACTGCGGGTCGCTCAGGTTCAGATCGACTCTGAGGAAGCCCTGCTGCTCGAACCATGCCGCAAGAGTCGTTTCGACTTGTGTGCTCAGGAACCGTGTCCTGGCATGGGCCAGGTTCTGCCACTTCCTGAAGCGCTTCCGCTGCGCACTTGCCGTCTCGCTCATATCAATCGGCGGCTTCGAGCAAGGCTCGCAAGTCATCCGGGATCGGCATCGGCTCGACTGCGCTGACATTGGCGCGACCGGTGTTGCCGGCCGGCACCCAGATCCGCGAGAAGAGCGCAGCCGCGGCCATGCGCGACAACTGCCCGAAGACTTCCCGGCGGTCGCGCAGGGACGCACCGAGCTTCAGCATCAGCCAGTGGACGTGAACGTGCCGCAAGGTGGAGCGCTGACCGAGAATGTGCGCGCGCGCGAGATGCGCGAAGGCCCGCTCGGAGTTCCCCTCGCCTGCCGCGCGACGCGCGGCCTGCAGTTCCGCCTCATACGCAGCTCGCAGGCTAGGCTTCATCGTCTTGCCGGATCGGCAACTGCCGCCGGAGGAGAAAAAGAATGGCGCCGAGGGGCACCGACACCGCCAGGATCATCGCGCCCTGCGCGTCCGTGATCACCGAAGCGCTGAGCAACTGAACGTACAACGTCGAGACCGCCCAGTCGCCGGTGGTCCAGTTGAACTCGAATTTGCCGACGCCGATCAGGATGAGAACGATCCACAGCCATTTCTTGCTCGCGATCTTCGTCCGCGCGCATTGGATCAGCGTATAGAGAGAGAACAGGGGCGCGAAAACTGTCAGGGCCAGGACGAGATAGTGAAGCGGAGTCTTGCCGGCCAGCTGGAAGCGATTGCGCTCCGTGGCCGCCTGCGCCTCCGGGTACACGTTGAATCCCACGATCGTGAGCACTCCCCCTTTGCTCTGCGTGGCCACGTTGACCAGCAGCCACTTCTCGCCGTACCAGTACTTGAACGTCAGGTTCTTTGCGGTCCCTTGCGGACCCTTCTGTGTCTGCGCACCGACCAGCTTGACCGAGCTTGGCTCTTCGTCCGGCATCAGGGCGGCCATCTGCTCCAGGGTGGGACGCAGCGTCGGGCCCTGGATTGCGGGATCGGCGACTGCTTCGATCTCCTCGTAGCGCCCGGCCCGAAGCGCGTCGATGTACTTCCTCGCCGTCGCCTGATCCTCCGGAGAGGCGAACTTCTGCAACATCTCTTCCTGGTTGCAGCCTGTCAACGAGAGCAGCGCGAAGGCGACCGCCGCGACTCTGACGAAGGCCGCGATCGCTGCGTCAGTCCTCACTCACGTATCCCCGCTCCAGCTGTTGTTGTTGATTCTCGAAGATCGCCATCGCCGTGGTCATGCGCAGGAAGCCGAACTTCCTGTAGAAGGGCTCTTTGCCCGGCACCGCGTACAGGATGATCTTCTTGTACCCGCGCGATTGCTCGACGAGATAGTTGACGACCTGCTTGCCGAGCCCGGTGCCCTGGTAGTCCGGCAGCACCGCGATATCGCAGATGTACGAGCAGTCGCCGCCGTCAGCCAGCGCGCGGCCCACGGCAACGAGCCGCGATTCCTCGTACACGAAGCACTTGTACAGACTGTTGCCAAAGACTTTCTTGAGATGCGCAGCCTTCTTGTCGCCGAGCGGCGCGACCCGATAGAGCGCGGAGAGTTCTTCCCAGTCGACCCCATCGTCCGAGTACTTCCATTCGAGTGTCACGCTGCGCTCCCCTTCTCGCGGACGACACGGCGATGCCAACGCAACAGACCGATGGCATACGTCACGTAGTAGCCTGCCAGCGTGGCGAAAATGACCAGCGTCAACGGACTGTTGGTGACAGCGTTCATCCCTGTCGCGGACGCTTGATCCGCGAGAGTGTAGCTCTGGTACATGCGATAGGCGACGCGGCCGAAAAGCAGCAATGACAGAGCGATGCCCAGGTGCGCGCTCGGTGTATAGAACAGACCCTCGGGCGTTTGCTCGAACCTCGTCAGCCGCAGCCCGAGGATGCCCAGTGCGGTACCGCATGCTGCGCCGACGACGAGCGCAACGGCGTTCATGGGCTGCGCCAGCGAAGTGAACATCAACAGCCCGAAGAGCAGCGTAAACAGGACTACGGTTACCCACGGTCGCTTGCTGGAGAACTTCTGGCGACCGATCGCGCGCCGCACGCGAGAGTACATGCGCCACGCGACGAGTGCGCCTATGCCGACAGAAACGAGCAGAGATGGATGGGGAGGAGCGGCTGCCATGGTGTGCGAGTCTCAATGTTGAGTGACGATGATCGGTGCACCCTTCGTGATGATCATCGTGTGTTCATATTGCGCTGACAAGTTGCCCTGCGCTCCCACCAGCGTCCAGCCGTCGGACGCCTCGGTGACCACGCGGCTCTTGGTCGAAAGGAAGGGCTCGATGGTGATCACCATGCCCTCGCGCAGCACGCGCTTGTCCGTCGGATCGAAGAATCCGGGAATGTGCTCGGGTGGCTCATGCAGCGCACGGCCCACGCCGTGGCTGCCGAGGTTCTCGATGATCCTGAAGCCGTAGGTCTTCGCTGTCTGCTGGATTGCTGCGCCGATGCCGTTGATGGGCTGGCCGGCGCGCGCCTGTCTCGTGGCTCGCTCGAGCGCCGTGCGCGTGGCATGACACAGGCGCGTCTTCTGGGGATTGGTCGGCGGGACGATCCTGGTGCCACCGGTATCGGCGAAGTAGCCGCCCAGCTCGGCGGAAACATCGACGTTCAACACATCGCCCGGTCGAATCACCCGCTCGCCCGGGATCCCGTGTGCCGCCTGCTCGTTGATGCTGATGCAGGTCGAGCCGGGGAAGTTGTAGGTGAGCTTGGGCGCGGAGCGTGCGCCGTGCCTGGCGAGCAGCTGCTCACCGAGCGAATCCAGCTCGCGCGTGGTCATGCCGGGCTCGGCAGCGTCGAGCATCTGCTGCAGCACGTAAGAAACGATGCTGCCGATGCGCTTGAGGGCGACGACGTCGTCTTCGGTTTCGATGGTCATGTCATCCGTCCGGACCGTTTGCCAGCGGGAAGAGCCGAAAGATCCACCCTGCCTCGTGCCACTGCGGATCGTGCTTCATTTCATATTCCCAGTGGCGCTCATGATGACCCGATTCGATCAGAGCCTGCAAAGCCGCGTGGGCGATCTCGGGATCGTGCACGCAGTAGTACAGCTCGCGCAGCTCGTTCCACGTGCTCCGCGCCAGGAACAAGGCGTTTCTCGCGCCGGAGCTCGTACGACCTCCCAGCACGACCTCTTCGATCCGATCTCCCACCGCGAACAGACGCTGGCTCTCCTGCGCAGTGGGCATGCCATTCTCAGCCAGTTCCTTGGCATCCAGTCGCACGCGCAGATGCCACGCAAACAAATCGGTGTGAGGAAAGGTCAGCAGCGCGTCGTTGACCACGATGACCTCTGGCAGGTCGTCGCGAGTCGCGTTGAAGAGGGTGTAGTGATCTTCGGGAAGATCGATGGTCCGGGTCACGCGGCGGTCAGTGGTCACGGGCTGCCCCGCAATGCTTGCACCTGGAAACATCCAGCGGAACCCAGATCTGAGCGAAGGCCCGCTGCCCGCAGCGGTAACAGCGCATCGACACGATGCGCTCTCGCAGGTACATGAAGATACCGAACCAGACTGCAAGCGCCAGCGTCGGCGCCCATGATCTTTGCGCAGTGGGCAGAGCGTCATCGAATACGCTGACCAGGATGGTGCCAACGATCAGCCATCCAGGAATCCACAGCAGCGCACGATTGCGCCGCCGCTTCGCTTCCGCCCAGAAGTCAGTCCGATCCACGCACGTGTTTTCGCAGATCACGCCAGGATTGGCGCGGCGATTCTACGCCCTATTCCGGCCGGGATCGTCAGCGATCAGCCAGTCTTCGCGGCGCGCCGGGGATGCAGCACTCGCGGCGGCTCTGCGGCTTCCGGCACCGCCCGCCGCATGATCTCCGCGAAGTCGTTCGCGGGCACGGCCTGGCTCATCAGGAAGCCCTGCACGGCGTCGCAGCCTTCGGCGCGCAGGAACTCGAGCTGCGCCTGCGACGACACGCCTTCCGCGACGATGCCGAGGCCGAGGTTGTGGCCGAGCGCGATGATGGCGCGGCAGATGGCGGCGTCGTCAGGGTCGACGCCGATGTCCTTCACGAAAGAGCGATCGATCTTCAGCGTGTCGAGCGGGAACCGCTTCAGGTAGCTCAGCGACGAATAGCCCGTGCCGAAGTCATCGACAGCCAGCTGAAAGCCGAACTCCTTCAGCGTGAGCAGCGAGCGCCGCCCCGCTTCGGCGTCCTGCATCAATATGCCCTCGGTGAGCTCCAGCTCGAACAGCGCCGGCGACAGCCGCGCGTGGCCGACCGTATCGCTCATGTGCAGCAGGCCTTCGGGGCGCATGAAGTCGCGGCCCGAGATGTTCACCGCGACACGCGGCAGCTGAATGCCCTGGTCACGCCACTCGCACAAATCCCAGCACACCTGCTGCATCACCCAGCGACCGATATCGCCGATCAGGCCGATCTCCTCGGCCACCGCGACGAAGTCGAGCGTCGGAATCTGACCGCGCTCGGGGTGGAACCAGCGCAGCAGCGCTTCGGCTCCGATCGGCCGCAGCGTCTGCGTCTCGTACTTCGGCTGGTAGAAGACCGACAGCTGCGAGCTCTCGAATGCCTGCCGCAGCTCCATCTCGAGCGAAAGGCGCTTCAGCGCGCGTGCGTGCACGGCGCTGGTATAGACGCGATACTGATTGCGTCCGCTCGCCTTCGCTTCGTACATCGCGCCGTCGGCGTTCTTCAGCAGGGTTTGCCCGTCGCTGCCGTGCTCGGGGAACAGCGCGATGCCGATACTCGGCGTGACGACGAACTCGTAGCCGCCATGCAGGAACGGCGCGACCAGCGCCGCCTGGATGCGCTCGGCGGCACGTTCCGCAGACGCCACGGTCGGATTGCCGGTGAGCACCAGGATGAACTCGTCGCCGCCGACGCGGGCGAATTGCCCGTAGACGTCATCCGCGGCATGCACGCCGGCCAGGGAATTCAACCGATCGGTGACCATGCGCAGCAGCGCGTCGCCCGTCTGGTGACCCAGCGTGTCGTTGATGCGCTTGAACTGATCGAGGTCGATGTAGAGAACCGCAACGCCGTGGGCTTCACGCCTGGCTTCGACAAGCGACTGCGACAGGTAATCGCCGAGCCACTCTCGATTCGGCAGACCGGTGAGCACGTCGAAATACGCCAGCCGGTGGATGTGCGCCTCGGTGCGCTTGCGAGCGGTGATGTCGCGGATGATCGCGAGCACCTGGCCGCCGGCATTCGGCGCATACCGGCATTCGAAGTGACGGGTCGCATCCTCCGATGACTCCAGCGCGAATTCGAACGCCGCGGGCGAGCCGCGCAGCGTCGCGCTCAGACAGGCCATCGCCCGCTCCCGCACCACCTTCGGCAGCAGGTCCGCGAGGCGGCGCGAGCCGGGTGCGTGCGTGCCATCGATCAAGCCGGGGATCGGGCTCACGATGTGGCTGATCGCGCCCTGCGTGTCGACGAGGAAGATGCCGTCAGGGATCGCCCGCAGCAGCGCAGCGTTCTTCTGCTCGCTGAAGCGCAGAGCATCGAGATTGCGCGCGCCGCGCAGCACGTAGCGGATGCGATGGACGATCAGCGCCCAGTTGATCGGCTTCACCACGAAGTCCGTGGCCCCGGCGTCGTACGCCTTGTCGATCGAGACCGCATCGTCGTGGCCGGTGACCATCACGATCGGCAGGTTCGCGCCGCCGGGCAGCTCGCGAATCGCCGCGCAAGCCTGGTAGCCGCTGCCGTTCGGCATCTCGACGTCGAGCAGCGCGATGTCGGGCATGCGCGTCGCGCAGGCGGCGACGGCGGCGTTGCCGGTCGCGACGACTGCGACTTCGAAGCCGGCACTCTCGAAGGTCGCCAGGGCGATGTCGCGCAACAGCGCGTCGTCGTCAGCGATCAACACCCGGATTCTTTGCTCGACCGTCGTCATCAACCCGCTCTCCGCATCTCGAATTGCAGCTCTTCGCGCACGCGCGCATGCAGTGCGCGCAGTTCCCCCAGCAGCTCGCGTGCCGTCGCAATCTTCCCGTTGCGGGCACGCTCCTCCAGGTCACGGCACAGGTTCGCAAGACCGCGCGCGCCGACATTGCCGTTATACGACCGCCACGCATGAGCCGCGCGCGCCAGCTCGGCCGCATCGCCCTGCTCGACCGCCCGTTCGATCGACGCCACCAGATCGCGCGAGTCCGTCAGATAGCGCTCGACAATGTGACTCAGCATGTCCTTGGGGCCCTTGCGCGGCAGCGCGCGAAGTGCGTTCAAGGTGGTGCGGTCGAGAACATCGGTCGCGGCGGGCGCAGGCGCATGAACAAGGGCCGGCGCCGCGGCCGCAGTTTCGGCCGGAAGCCAACGCGCCAGCACCGCATGCAAGGCCGTACGACTGAAGGGCTTCGCGAGGTAGTCATCCATTCCAGCCGCGAGGCAGGCTTCGCGGCCTTCGCTCGTCGCGTTCGCAGTCAGCGCGATCACCGGCATGCGGCTGCCCTCGCCTTCGCGACGCCGCAGCTCCGCGGTGGCGGAGAAGCCGTCCATCACCGGCATCTGGCAGTCCATCAACACGACGTCGAACTTCTCGGCCGCGAGCAGATCGAGCGCCTGCCGGCCATCGGGCGCGGTCGCTGCCTGCAGACCGAGCGCCGCGAGCATGCCTTCAGCAACTTCGCGATTCAGAGCCTGGTCCTCGACGACGAGCACGCGTCCGCGCAGACGCGGCGCGTCGTGAGCAGCAGAGTGATGGGATGCAGCGGCGTGTTCGGTCGCTTCCACGGCGCGCGTGTTGAGCTCGCGATAGAGCTGCTGCAGGTGCAGCGGCTTGCTCAGCTCAGCGTCGAAGTGCAGACCGCCGTCCACCTTCGGACGCGCCAGATTGACGAAGTTGGTGAGGCGGATGCTGCGCGGGCGCGAGGCACGTTCGGCGAGGCCCGCGCTCAAGAGCAACGCACCGTCGGCAGCGAGCGAATCGTCCACGATGATCGCGTCGTACGCCGTGGCGCGCAGTTCCTCGACCGCTTCCGCCATCGACGCGACGCCGATCGGACGCGCGCCCCACTCGCGCAGCGTCTTCACGATGATGCCGCGCGCGAAGTCGTTGCCGTCGACGACCAGCGCGCGCAACGGATCGAGGCTCGGCAACGCAGGCAGCTGCGCCGCGGGCTCGGCCAGCGCCAGCGACAGTTCGAAGGAGAACGTCGAGCCCGCACCCGGCGCACTCACGACTCCGAGCTTGCCGCCCATGAGCTCGACCAGCTGACGTGCGATCGACAGGCCGAGGCCAGTGCCGCCGAAGCGACGAGTGGTGGACGCATCTTCCTGCGTGAACTCTTCGAAGATCTTCGCCTGGTTCGCCGGCTCGATGCCGACGCCCGTGTCGAGCACTTCGAGGCGAATTGCGAGGAAGCCCCCTCC
>DATEKT010000062.1:0-4747 GCA_035277305.1 Steroidobacteraceae bacterium
GACGGCGTTGCCGCCGATGAAATGTCCCAGTGCTGCTGTGCTCACGGCGATACCTCCGGCGCGGCCGAGCCGCGGTGCGCGAAGGAATGCTCGTAGGTGACCTGCGTAGTACCGGAGCCGTCGCGCGGCGTTTCGACCATCCGCACTGTCACGCTATCGGCGTCGAACGTCAAATGCGCGAAGCCCCATTCCAGGCCTTTCGCGTACATCGTGTGCAGCTCGGGGTGAGCTTTCAGCTGTTGCTTGATGAATGCGCTGTTGGTCGGGCGCATCTTCGACGCGCTGCCGGACACAACCTGCGGCAACGGCTTCACGTTGCCGCCAGGCAGGGCAGCGGAGCAGTCGTCGGTGTGAACTTCGAGCGTGTGCTCATGGCCTGCGATGTACATGTCGGCATAACGGCACAGCGCCGGCAGAATCAGGCGGCGCAACGCTTTGGCCTGCTGGAACTTGCTGCCCGCCGTCGACCACAGCGGATGATGGCCGATGACGATCTTCCACCGCGCCTTCGAGTTGGCGAGGCCGGATTCGAGCCACGCAACCATGTTGCGCTCGGCTTCGGTCTGCGGCGCCGCCCACGGCTCGAGATGCTCCACTTCCTGCGTCTCGACTTCGCTCGCATCTTCGGCGAGCACATCCTGGTAGACGGTTGTGCCGGCGAGCATGACTTCGGTATCGATGGCGAAGATCTCGACCTCGCCGTGCGCCGCCGGGGGCACGACGCGATAGAACAGGCCGTTCATGAAGAAGGGGGTCGTCGTCTCCAGGAAACGAACCTGCGCCATCGCGCCGGCCCGCGACGTGTGCCAGTCGTGGTTGCCGAGCACGCTGTAGATCCTGAAGTCCTCGCGGTCTTTCACCAAAGAGCCGTACGGAATCGTGAACAGGTCGCGGAAGCGCTTCGCGTCGTCGGCGTCCGCCATCGCACCGTCCGGGTAGATGTTGTCGCCGAGCATTACGCCGAGATCGCAGCCCTGCTGCGCGCAGAAGCTCGTCATCGCGCGCGATACCGGCATCTGACCTGTGGCGGGAATCGTGCTGCCGTTGCTGGGCAGCTTGTAGCTCGGCGGAAAGTCGAACTCCTCGATCGGCCGCCGCTCGTCGACCCAGTCCTTGCGCTCCTTCGCCATGAATTGCTCTTCGCTGACGAACTTCTCGTACACCTTTTTCTCGAGATGATCGTAGTGGTAACCGCCATCGCCGAACGCGAGCAGCGTGACCGGTTTCGTCGCGCGGGGCAGCGTGGTGCACGCCGCGGCCAGGACAACGGATGAAATCGCCAATGCGGAACAGACAACTCGAAATTGCTTCATCGCTCTCGACTCTCGATCTTTCACTGGTAACGGGTGCGGATTGCGGCTTCGACGTCGGCGCGGGTGCGGCGGACCGGGCCTTCAGCTTCGAGCTTCAGGCTCGTGAGCGCAGCGGCCCAGCGCGTCGCATCGGCAGGCTCAGCGCTCAGACGACGTGACAGATACGATCCGACGCATGTGTCACCGCGACCGCTGCGGCCGCGCATCTCCTGCGGTTTGAACGGCTGCTCGTGCACGACACCATTCGCGAGCACGACGAGCCCGTCCTTATGGGTGAGCGTGATTTCCTTCGGCCCGTAGCTCGCAAGCTTGCGCGCAATTGCGTAGAGGTCAGTCTCGCCGGTGAGGAACTCACCCTCGACCGCGTCCGACTTGAGCACATCGACCAGCGCGAGCACCTGCTTCATTTCCGGCCACGCTTCGTACGCGAGTCGTCCCTGCGGTGTGCGGATGCGCACGTAGCCCTGCACATCGAGGCCCACGAGCCGCGCCTTGGCGCGGACTGCTTCGACGACTGCGAGCGGCACTTCGCCGCGAATGGAAGGACTGATCAGGATCGCGTCGGCCGTGACGGAGTCGAGATCGCCCGGCACGAACGAGTCGGCAACGGCCGCGACCGTCAGGATGCGCTCGTCGACGTTATCGGTCGGATATTCCAGGCGCATCAGTGTCGAGTGTGCGGACTCGCGCACGATCACCTCGACGCCGACACTGCGCAACAGATCGGTCGACTTGCGATCGTCCGCGGCGAGCCGCGTGACCGCGCCGACATTGATGCCCAGGACCCGGGCTGCGTGCGCGGAATAGCTGTATCCGCCGCCATCGACATAAGTCGTGCCGGTGCGTTTGACGATCGTGTCTTTGGTGTACGCGCCGACGGAAACGAAATCGAATCGTGAGGCCAAGCAGGTTCTCCTTAATCGCGCAGCCGGACGCGCCACAAACTGGCCGCCAGCAGCATGGAAACGAATGACGAGCCGATCCAGAACCAGACGACGGTGCTGAAGTCGTACGTGCGCACGCCGTCGACGACGGTCATGCCGCGCTCGATCAGCTGCCCGCTGATGTTTTCCTGGATGGCGGCGCCGAGGTAGCTGAAGATGCCGATGAGGCCCATCGCGGCACCCGCGACGCGCTTCGGACAGATGTCGACGGCGAACAGGCCGCCGAGCGAAGTCACGAGCCCCGTGAGTCCAATGCCGAACAGGATCATGCCGGCGACGAGCGCGGGCAGCGTGGTCGGACCGAAGAAGATGAGTCCGAGCCCGGCGAGCTCGAAGATCGCGAACAGCAGATTGACCGGCGGCCTGCGCGCGTTGAACGCCTTGTCGGAGATGAAGCCGTAGGCCACAGCGCCGGCCATGCCCGCGATCGTGCTGATCATCAACAGCGTGCCCGCGGCGGGCAGCGAATAGCCGCGCGCTTCCTGCAGATACAGCACGCCCCACGAGTTGATCGCGTAGCGGGTGACGTAGATCGTCGCGCTCGAGAGCGCGAGCACCCAGATCGCCGGAATTTTCAGGATCGACAGCTGCGTGCGGAAGACGTTGCCATCAGAACTCTTGGGAGTTCCATAGTGATCGTTGCGCCACTCGGCAACCGTCGGCAGTCCAAGCGTACGCGGCCGATCCTGCAGCAACGCATAAGCCATCGCCGCTGTCGCGACACCCGCGATCGCAGGCGCAAGGAATCCCCAGTGCCAGCCCAGCAGCGCCACGACCGTGCCGACGCCGATGAACGTGAGTCCTTCGCCGATCGAATGCGCCGTGCTCCAGATGCCGTAGTAACGCCCGCGCTCGCGGTTGCTGAACCACGCTGTCATCGCGACGACACCGCCCGGCGCGCCCAGACTCTGGAACCAGCCGTTCAATCCCCACAGCAACGCGGACAGCCACACGAGCGTCGAGAAGCCCATGCCGAAGTTGCACAGCGCGCTCAGCAGGAATCCCGCCGCCAGAAACTTCTTCATGTTGGCGTGATCGGCGAGGAAGCCGTTCGTCAGCTTGCCGATCGCGTAGGTGTAGAAGAGGGCGGTGCCGATCAGGCCCAGATCGGCCGGACCGAAGATGCCGGCATCGATCAGCGGCTTCTTGACGACGCCGAGCGCGAGCCGGCACGTATAGATCACGCCGTAGCCGAGCGTGATCGCGATCATCACGCGCAGCCGGTGCCTGCGATACAGGGTGTCGACGGCAGCCGCATCCGTCAGCTGCGGCTGATCTGGACCGGTCGCAAAGAAGCGCAACAACGAACTCACCGCTGTCCTCGTGTCGTCAGGCTGTTATCAGCGTGCCATATATATAAGTGCGGGGCCGTCGACGGCGGCGGTTGAAATTTGAGTTCCAATATAATACAACAATGGAATATTTTTTCCACTTGTGCGATTCGGTCCGGAGAGCCCCAGTAATGCGACATTCGAGCCTGGTGACGACAGCGATTGCGATGGGCATTGCTCTGGCGCTGGCTGCATGCGGAGCGGATCGCCAGAGCAGCGCCACCGACTCCGCGGCTGCGAAGCCTCCCGCAGTCGCGGCGCGGCTGGCAACCGAAACGACCTTCCGTCAATCCGCCAACGACGCGGCCATCTGGGTCGACGCGCAGGATCCGGCGAAGAGCATCGTGCTGGTGTCGGGCGGCGAGGGCGGCCTGGAAATCGACGAGCTGTCCGGCGGCCGCGCGGCGCGCTTCGAAACGCTGGAGGCGGGCTTCATCGACCTGCGGCGCGACTTCCCGGGACCGAACGGCGCGCTCGATCTGGTGATCGCCAGCGATCAGCGGCTCGGCGCGCTGCGCATGTATGCGCTCGACGCGCCGGCGCGAAAACTCACCGAGCTCACCGCAGCGCCGATCGACATCGACGATGCGATTACTGGCTTGTGCACGTATCGCAGCAACCTGACCGGCAAGCTGTACGCCTTCGTCGCGACCGACCAGGGACAGCTCGAGCAGTGGGAGCTGTTCATGCGCGACGGCAAGGGGACGGGGCAGTTCATCCGGCGCATTCCGGCGGGCAAGGGCATTTCGCATTGCGCCGTCGACGATGCATCGGCCGCGGTGTATTTCAGCGAAGAGAGCGTCGGCATCTGGCGCGTAGCCGCCGAGCCGGAAGCGGAGTCGACACGCTCCGTCGTGGATTTGGTCGAACCGCGCGGCACGCTGCACGAAGAAGTGAAGGGACTCGCGATCTATCGCAGCGGGCAGAGCTCGTGGCTCGTCGCGGCGGACGCCGGCGCGGGCGCGTTCAACGTGTACACGCTGGACGGCAAGCGCGCGGGTGCTTTCACGATCGGCGGCAACAAGGATCTCGAAGTCGGCGATGCGGAGGGGCTCGTCGTCGCATCCGATGCGATCGGCAAAGACTATCCCCAGGGCGCATTGATCGTCGCCGACGAAGACGCGGGCAACTACAAGATCGTGGCCTGGAATGACGTCGC
>DATEKT010000063.1:0-93542 GCA_035277305.1 Steroidobacteraceae bacterium
ACCCCGCGCGAAAGCGCCGCAGCTTGGCTGCCGCGTGCTGAAGCACTAGCCCCCCGTCCGCTTGGGCGAGTGGGAAGGGTACTGCTCATCGCAGCGGGCGCCGTGATTGTTGCGCAGTACCTGGCGGGATACTTCTTCCTCTGGTCACTGAACGCCGATCCGCGGCAAGCGACGCCGCTCACCATTGCGCGCTATGGCTACTACTTCTCCGGGCATGAGCACGTCCGGACGCGGCTGATCATCACTTCGAGTGTCGGCGCGGCACTGGTCATTCTGATCGGTGGCGCCTTCCTGCTTCCGCGCCGACGCTCCCTGCATGGCGATGCACGCTTCGCGAAACGCCGCGAGATCGCCGTCGCAGGATTGCTTTCAAGTCATGGCATCGTGTTGGGCCGGATCGGACGTCGCTGCCTCATGCTCGGCGGGCAGCAAGGCGTTGCGCTCGCGGCGCCGCCCCGAAGCGGCAAAGGCGTTGGCGTTGTCGTCCCGAATGCGCTGACCTGGCCGGGCTCACTTGTCTGCATCGACATCAAGAAGGAGAACTGGACGCTCACGGCCGGCTATCGCCAGAAGTGCGGACAGGATTGCTTTCTGTTCGATCCGTTCGCGGAGGATGGCAACACGGCGCATTGGAATCCGTTCTTCTATGTCTCGGGCGATCCGCATCGCCGCGTGAATGATCTGCAGCGCATCGCCGACATGCTGTATCCGGATCCACCTAACGTGGATCCCTTCTGGACGGCATCCGCACGGTCCTTGTTTCTCGGCATCGCGCTCTACCTGTTCGAGACGCCCTCGCTGCCGAAGACGATTGGCGAAGTGCTACGGCAGGGGATGGCGAGTGACGATGAAGGCTTCGGGCAGCATTGGAAGCGCGTGATTGAAGGTCGCAACAAGGGTCGATTTCCGCTCTCTTCGCAGTGCGTGCGCGCGCTTTACGACGTGATCGACCTTGCGCCGGTCACGGCCTCCAGCATCCGCAAGACGTTCACGTCGCGACTAGATCTTTGGCTGAATCCGATGCTCGACGCGGCGACATCTGCGAACGATTTCGATCTGCGGGATCTGCGCAAGCGCCCGCTCTCCATCTATGTAGGCGTGAATCCGGATGACCTGCACCGCCTACGGCCGGTGCTCAATCTCTTCTTTCAGCAATCAATTGGCTTGCAGACACGGGAGCTTCCGGAGCGCAATCCGGAGCTGAAGTATCAGGTGATGATGCTGTTGGATGAGTTCACTGCGCTTGGGCGTATTCCCATCATCGCCGAGTCGATCTCCTATCTCCCTGGCTACAACGTACGCGTCGTGCTCGTCATTCAGACACCCGCGCAGCTGCGTGAGGTGTATGGCGCCAATGGGGCCGAAACGATGCTCAAGAGTCTGGCCGCACGGATCGTCTTTGCACCCAAGGACTTTCCCGATGCGCGCGAGATCTCCGACGAGCTGGGGTTCACCACTGTGCCTGTGAAGACCCTCTCGCGGCCAGCATTCGACTTGGGCAGCGGCCAATCTCGGCGATCACGCAGCATCAGTGTCAGCGAGCAACGCCGCGCTCTTTTGCTGCCGCAGGAAGTGAAGGCCCTGGGAGCCGACGATGCCATCGTCTTCTACGAAGGACTGCGCCCGATCCGCTGCAAGAAGATCCGCTACTTCAGGGATCGACGATTCAAGGAGAGATTGCTGCCCCCGCCGGCGGTGGCGGCTCGCGGTCGGCCTGCAGCACAGTCTTTGAGCGCAGCAATGACAGTTAGCACTCCATCGCCGTGCCTGGCGGGCGACGTTGCGGGAGGAGGTCAGGACATGCAGCAGGTCGAACTCGAGTTCCGCCCGCCGGAGGCAGTCCGCGAGGCTACGCTGGCAGATATCGATCGCATTGGGTCATTGACGCTGGATGATTTCGCAGCTGACTTCGACAAGGTAAAGCTGCCCGAGAAGGCGGAAGGCGAGCGCATGACGTCCGAAGAGCTGCAGGTAGCGGCCGAGAGCTTTCTCGCCACCTTGCGAGAACACTAGGAGGATGCATGGCAACGCACGACAGCAGCTCCGACTCCGCGAATGCCGGCACCGAAAACGCAATCCGTGTGCGCGCACGCCGGCGCGTCAATGCTCCGGAGCAAGCGGCAGGAGGTGAACGAAAGGACTCCCCTCCCAGAGCACGCGAGCCGGTGAGCCCGGAGCGATCTGCGATCCCGGAAAGCGTCCGCAAGCGATTTGTACAATCCGGCAAAAAGTACTTCTTCCCTGACGGTGCGCCTGCCTTCGTAGATCGCGGAAGCAAGCTCACGACGCAGAGCGAGAACACAGAGCTGATCCGATCGCTGGTCTCGATTGCCGAAGCACGAGGGTGGCGCGAGATCACGGTGCAGGGGACGGAGCGCTTTCGAAAGGAGGCCTGGTTCGCAGCGAACGCTGTGGGCATACAGGCTCGCGGATACAGGCCGACCGAATTTGAGCAGGCCAGGCTGGTTCGACGCCTCGGGGAACGAAGCGCCGAGGCCTCTCCACGAGAGACCGACGAGCGATCCCGCGAGAAGCAGCCGGCAAAGGGGCCGTCGCAACGAGACGAAGCAGAGCGGGACGCCGTTCCGCGCGTTCGATCGGGCGAGCTGATCACGGGACGACTGATTGACCACGGTCCTGCTCGATACCGCCACGATTCACAGCAATCCGAGTCGTACTTCGTTCGTCTGGAGGTCGGGGGCCGCGAGCGCGAGATCTGGGGCGTCGACCTCGAGCGCGCCTTCCGCGAGTCTCTGACGCGCCCGACGAACGGAGACATGGTCGGAGTTCGGGCCGTGGGCCGTGAGCGTGTCACCATCAGGGCTGCAGCGGGAGAGGGCGAAAAAAACGAGAAAACGGCGCATCGAAACCGATGGATCGTCGAGCAACGCGACTTCTTCGCCAGTCGCGCCCGGGCCGCGCGCACTTTTCGTGATGCGCAGATTGAGCCGCGCGAGGCCGTGCAACGTTTTCCTGAGCTCGCAGGCTCGTATCTGCAGCTACGCGCAGCAGAACTTACTGCGCAGCGCATGCGGGATGCCGAGGATCAGCGACGCTTCCTGGCGATGGTCCGCGGCGCGCTTGCCGAGTCGATCGCTCGCGGCGAACCGCTTTCGCCTGTCCGGCTGCGCGAGCCAACCGCAATCCGCGCCGCCGCGACACCGAAGCGCGCGCAGGAGCGCGATCTAGCGCCGGCGCGCAGCTGAGCTAGTGAATCGATCGAGCCCACGCAGGCGGCTCGATGCGGCCATTACAGTTGGCCGCCTGCAGGGCCATGGATCGGCAAACTACCAGTTCCGAGGCGATCAGGATCCGTCGTACTACGTCCGACTCCTCACGGATCGTGGCGAGAAGGTGCTGTGGGGCAAGGACCTGAAGCGCGCGATCGAATCCTCGAGCACGCAGCCGCGCATCGGTGACATCGTCGGGGCGCAGAGAATCGGACGCGAGGCGGTGACGATTACCGATCGCAGGCGTGATGCCGAAGGAAGTGTCACGAGTCAGTCTGAGCACCACGCACATCGCACGCGCTGGCGAGTAGAGAAAGTGAAGTTCTTCGCCGATCGTGCGCGTCTCGCGCGTCAGGTGCGCGATGAGCACACAGATGCGCGTGAGGCCGTGCGCGCAAACCCCGAGCTCAAGTCCACCTTCCTCACCGTCCGAGCAGCCGAGGAATTTGCCGATCGGCGAATCGCCGATCCACGGGACCGCGAGCGATTCCTGGAGCTCGTGCGTGGCGCAATGGCCAACTCAGTGAAGCGCGGCGCGCTCTTGCCGTCCGTTCAGATGAAAGAGAAGCCCGGGAAGGTGCCGCCGACGCCGAAGCCGCGAGATGACGAGCCGACGCGATAGCGGCTGCTTGACTGTTGAGAGGCGCGCGCTGCCGCAAGGCTTCGAGGGCGTCCGCGCTCCCAAAATCCGCGCCAGCGCGCAAAGCCGCGCTGCTTCGCCGGCGCCAGGCGCCGGTCACGGATTTTTCCGGCCTGCGGTCGGCAGCTTCGATGGCCTGCGCGAGGAAGGTCTGCGCTGGGGCGAGCGGGGCAATTTCGCTCCGCTCCAACCAGAGGAACGAACTATGTCAGCTCAAACAACACAAGAGCAGTTTCGCTTCATCCCGGTCGGCAAGCTCTCTCTGTCTCCGCTCAATGTGCGCACGACGAATGCGGACGCCGGCATCGCGGAACTCGCGGCGCTCATTCGCGCGCAGGGCATCCTGCAGAACCTGACCGTGCACGAGGAGGAAAAGGAGAATCGCAAGCGCGGCACGGCGTTTACCGTGGTCGCTGGCGGCCGCCGATGGCGCGCGCTGCAGCTGTTGATCAAAGAGAAGCACATCACGCCGGCGCACGAGGTGCCGTGCATGATCGTCAGCTACGAGCGGGCGGTCGAGATCACTCTCGCCGAGAACAGTGGCCGCGAGAGCATGCATCCCGCTGATCAGTTCGAGGCGTTTCGCAAGCTCATCGATGCCGGTCAGTCCGTCGAAGATGTGGCGGCGCGCTTTGGTGTCACGCCAATCGTCGTGCAGCGACGGCTAAAGTTGGCGAACGTGTGTCCGGATTTTCTTGCGCTCTACCGCGAAGGCAAGCTCACCCTTGAGCATCTGATGGCGTTCGCAGTGACGGATGACCACGCACGCCAGAAGGATGCGTGGGCGGGTCTCAAGCCATACGAGCGTCACCCCGGATCTCTTCGCCGCGCTTTGACGGTCAACGAAGTGTCCACCCGCGATCCAGTTGCGAGATTCGTCGGCATCAAGGCATATGAGAAGGCAGGCGGTTTGCTGCGGCGGGACCTGTTCGCGGACGAGGACGATGCGTTCATTCTGGATCAGGAGCTGCTGAAGCGACTCGCGGCCGACAAGCTGGCGAAGCACGCTGCGCGGGTCAAGAACGACGGGAGCGCGTGGGTCGATGTGACACCTCACCTCGACTACTCGGACCTTGCGGCATACGACCGCGTGCGTACCGTGCTGCGCGGGCCCACGGCTGAGGAGCAGTCGGCAATTGACGAGCTGACCGCCCGGCAAACAGAGGTTGCGAAGCAGCTCGCCGACGCAGGTGAGGACGATGAGAGGATCGGGGAGCTGTCCGAGCGTGCCGATGAGATCGAGGATGAAATCGAGGAGCTTCGCGAACAACGGACGATCCCGGATCCAGAGCAGGCGGCGCTCGCGGGAGCCATCGTCTCGATTGGTAATGACGGCAAGATTCGCGTCGATCATGGGTTACTCCGAGCCGAGGACGCAAAGCGGCTCACGGCTGCCGGCCAGCCCGACTCGGACGGCGAGTGTGAATCCGCCAAAGCTCGCACGCACTCAGCTGCATTGACCCGTAGGCTGACGGCGCACAAGACAGCTGCGCTTCAAGCAACGTTGGCGCACAGACCCGAGATTGCGCTGATCGCGTTGGCGCACAGACTCGTGCTGCGAACGTTCTATGTGGGCGGTGGACCGGCGCGCGCGAGTGCCGTACAGATCGACGCGACGCGCTCACAGCTCGAACAGTACGTACCCGACATCAAGCAATCGAAGGCGTATGCAACCTTGGAAGCGCAACGCGAAGCGCTGAAGGGGACGTTGCCTCAAGACCCGGCGGAGCTGCTCATCTGGCTGACACAGCAGGCGCAGACGCATGTGCTTTCGCTGCTCGCGTACTGCGTGGCCCTGACACTCGACGGCGTGCAGTCTGATGAAAGCTCTGGACGGTGTGATGCGCTGAGCGCTGTCGGCGGGCTCGACATGCGGGAGTGGTGGACGGCGACTGCCGACAACTATTTCAAGAGCGTTCCGAAGGCGAGGATCATCGCTGCAGTCACTGAGGTGCTCTCACCCGACGCGGTGGCTCCGCTCAACAAGCTGAACAAGTCCGCGCTGGCGAAGGCGGCCGAGGAAAGACTCGCGAGTAGCGGATGGCTGCCGCAGATCCTGCGAGCGGCATGACAGTGTGTCCTACGGCGCGGGTCGCAAGGCCCGCGTCGTCTTTCGTGCACTGTCGGCCGGAAAGAAAGAGGGCGGGATTACCTAACTCGCTTCAGCGTATCACGTCGTGCTCGCCGTCAACTGAGCCGCGAACGGCTTTCGCGGCATAAACGGCTGCCTCCCCGCGAAGCGCGGGTCCCCTCCATTTATTCCACGATCCGCTCGCCGCTCAGCTGACTGCTGCGCGCGGCGTGATGGCGAGGCGCGGGCAATCCCGCCCAGCACTTCCGGAGCGTGTCATGCATCAGCCATCACACGGATCAGTTGCGCATCGTCGCTGCCTTGTATGCACCGCCGAGTACGAAACCTCAGCTTCAACCGGCGAGGATGCGATCGTCGGTTGGGGACTCTGCCCAGAACATCGTGAGTTGCACGGCGATGGGTTCATCGCCCTGATTGAATGCGACACCTCGAAGAGCGGACATCCAGTGCCGGGCGATTGGCTCAAGCCGGACAAGGTCCATCGCACCGGTGCTGTGGCATTCCTCGAGCGAAGGGCTGTGTGTTCGATCTTCAACATCCGGCTCGATCCGGCGTTGCCGGCCGTCTATGTGGAACGAGGCACCATCGCCAAGCTGCAGGGCTTGTTGCCGCGGCTCAACTGAACGCGGTGCTCCGTGTCGCCGGCGACTTCAGAGAGGGCGTCCTCGGACGTCCTCTCGTTTTCGCGGCAATCCCTGAAACGATTCGAAGTGAGTCGGCGAGGAGTCGGAGAAGAAAGAGGGCGGGATTACTGACTCGCTCCAGCGTATCACGTCGTGCTCGCAGTCAACTGACCGGCGAGCGGCTTTCGCGGCATAAACGGCTGCCTCCCCGCGAAGCGCGGGTCCCCTCCATTTATTCCACGGTCCACTCGCCGCTCAGTTGACTGCTGTGCGCGGCGTGATGACGAGACGCGGGCAATCCCGCCCACACCATCTCGAGGATCTGGCCATGAATACGTCAACCAACTTGATGATTGCTCCGCGTTCCAGTGCGTTCACTGGCGAGCTTTCTTTGGACGCCGTTCGCGAGCGTGCGCCCGCGGTGTTCGCTCCCGCAGCGCATGAGCGTATGAGCTCCAAGTACACGTTCATTCCCACAGAGCGAGTGCTGTCTGGCCTCATGGGCGCTGGATTCGTACCTGTCGATGCGCGTCAGACTCATGCTCGTACAAGTCCACAGCACGCTCGACATGTCGTGCGGCTGCGCCGGCGGTTCGAGACGATCCAGCTCAAGGACTCCATTCCTGAAGTGGTGTTTTTGAACAGCCACGATGGGACGAGTGGCTACCAGCTGCGGATGGGCATCTTTCGAGTGGTCTGCACAAATGGCCTCATCGTTTCGCGCGGCGCGTTCCCTGGCTACTGCGTGTCCCATCGGGGGAACGTGGTGGACGAGGTGATCGCACGGGCGCTCGATATCTCGGAGAGGTTCGAGGGTCTGGCGCTTCAGGTCGATCGCATGGAGCAGCGGACGTTGGAGCCGACCGAGCAGGTGAGGTTCGCCGAGCGGGCCTTGACATTGCGGTATCCGGAGCCGGCCGAGAGCGGAATGCAGCCGTCGCAGCTCCTGACCTGCCGACGCGTCGAGGACCAGGGCGAGGACCTTTGGAGCACGCTCAATCGAGTTCAGGAAAACCTGCTGCGCGGTGGGTTGAGTCGACGGTCCACGAGCGGTCGGTTAACGCGCACGCGTCGCATCACGGCGATTCGGGAGGAGGTCCGGCTCAACTCTGGATTGTGGGATCTGGCGAGCGAGCTGGTGGCGGCCTGAAGGTCGAGTTCACTGGGAGAGGGCGGCTAACGCTCTCTCCCATTTTTTTGCTATCGCGGAGAGAGACCGGGGGCGCCGCCTATCCACTCAGCGAGCGCTCGATTGGCCCGCGGTTTGCAGATGGCCGGCGGATTGATGTGTTGAGTTTCGCCGAATTTTCCTCGATATGCAGGATAGCCTCGCGGCGGCTAACGGGCCACATTTGTGGCCTGATGAACGCGACGCAATTTCTGAAGACTCGTGTCCCTGCGGAGACGAAGGCGCTGATCCGCGCGGCAGCGGAGCGCGAATACGTCACCGAGTCGATATGGTTTCGCCGCGCGATCGAGCACGCCTTGCTTGCGCAATCGGGAGCGAACGCGAGTCCACCGCCACAGCCATTCCGAGATCGCCGGAGTCAAGAGAATGGGAAGCGTGGAGATGGAGCGCGCCTCTACGTCCGGCTCAGGCCGGACGACCGGCTAGTGCTTCGTGAGCGCGCGGCTGCGCGAGGGATGCCATCGGCCACGTACGTATCTGTGCTTGTGCGCGCGCACCTTCGTAACCTCACCCCGATGCCCAAGGACGAGCTAGTGGCATTGAAGCGAAGCGTCGCTGAGTTGGGCGCGATCGGTCGCAACCTCAATCAGATCGCACGGGCAGCAAACAGCGGCCACCGAGTGGTGGTTGGCTCTGCGAGAGAGGAATTGCGAGCGATCCTGAAGGTCTGCGAAGCATTGCGTGACAACGTGAAGGGGCTGATCCGGGCGAACGTCAACACGTGGGAGATCGGTCATGTCGAAGCTGAACGTTAGCATGCTCGAAGGTCGGCCGCTCCTGGACCTGCGAAGCTACGGCCGGCGGGGGCCGGGACATCGCGATCGGCTTTCGCCAGCAGAGATCGCGCAGATTTCGCGAACGGTGAGAGGTGTGCCAGAGGCAGTCGTCAAGGTTCTGCCCAGAGACTCGAACAACCTCGCATCCATCAACCGGCACGTCGGCTACATCGGACGGTATGGTGATCTCGAGCTGGAAGTGGACGATGGCGAGCGGCTCAGCGGTAAGGGCATCGGACGTCAGTTGTTGGAAGATTGGGATCTAGATCTTGACCAGCATCGACGGCAAACCAACCTTGCCGCCGCGCTGGGTCGGAAGCCGCCTAAGCTGGTCCACAAGCTTATGTTCTCCATGCCGCCAGGGACGCCGGCTCAGGGCGTCCTTGCCGCGGTCAGGAATTTCCTGCGCGAAGAATTCGCGCTCAGTCATCGGTATGCGTTTGTGCTGCATACAGATGAGCCGCACCCTCATGTGCATGCTCTTGTAAAGGCCGTTAGCGAACAAGGTGTGAGGCTAAATATTCGTAAGGCGACTCTGCGCGAATGGCGGCGAGAGTTCGCGAGACATCTACGCGAGCAGGGAATCGAAGCGAACGCGACGGAGCGAGCCGTGCGTGGTGCATGTCGGATACAGAAACTCGACGGGATCTTCCGAGCGACCCGTCGTGGTGTGTCGACGCATAGCCGCGAGCGTGCTGAGATCGTTGCAGCCGAGCTGCAGAGGGGCGAGCTGCGCACGGAACGTGGGAAGCAGGAACTTACGCAGACACGCAAACACGTCGAGCTCGGATGGAGTGCCGTGAGGGATATGCTCATTAGCGATGGGCTACCAGAGCTTGCCTCTGAAGTAAGGCATTTTTCACGTCAGATGCCGCCGGCGCGCACAGAGAAGGAACAAATCGCGGCGCTGCTGCGTGGGCTGATAAGAGAAGCTCAAGTACAACAACGACCGAGGACACGCTGAGGGGGACCGTACCAGTGTATTTGTCGGGCTACGATCGTTCACATTGTGTTCCTTGCGCCGCTCAAAGGCCGACCGCCCCGAGCAGGTCCGGAGGATCAATGAGCAAATTGAAGAAGCTGCGTCTGGTCACTAAGGCACGGGCGAGGATCATGGCTTCACGGGCGTATCGGTGCGCAGTTGGAGTCGGCGGTGAACGCGACGCAACTGTTCGGGTGGAAGTCGCGAGCAGAACGCGACGAGCTCATGTGCAGGCGGTTCTGCGCAAAGACGCTCCGTGCACCCCGGCAGACGCAGTCTGAGAGGCATATCGGATTACGCAAGCCGGTCTGGGGTCGGTGCGAGCCCGTCAGGTCCCTCCCCCGTTGCTTACTCCCTCAATCCCGTGTTTACTTCTGCCGTTCACGGCACTCACGGAACAAGGGACGGGGGATGGCGACAGGGGACCAGCTTCGGGCGCTGCTGCGTTCCTACATCGACGGGGACGAGGCTCATTTTTTCTCCATCGCCATGCAGTTGGCTGCGGCAGAAGCGCGTCAAGGGCACGGCAAGGTGGCGGAGGAGCTTCGCGCCCTCATCGACGAGGCCAAGAGTCGGCGGCTCGCTTCAGCGAACCAGCCGATTCCCATCAGCCGTCCGCGCGGCGAGCTGGCATCACTCCTGCGTGTCTCTTATCCGAAGGCGCGCCTGTCGGACCTCGTGCTCACGGCCGACGTCCACGCGAGCCTGCAGAGAATCGTCAAAGAGCAGCGCCATCTCACGAAGCTTCTCGAGCACGGCCTGGCGCCACGCCGCAAGATCCTCCTGGTCGGCTCTCCTGGGACCGGCAAGACGTTGACTGCCTCCGCGCTCGCGGGCGAGCTTGGCGTGCCGCTCTTTGTGGTGCGGCTTGATGCGCTGCTCACGAAGTTCATGGGCGAGACGGCGGCAAAGCTCCGGCAGATCTTCGATTCGCTGGCCGCTGCCCGCGGCGTCTATTTCTTCGACGAGTTCGACGCCATCGGTGGGGAGCGCATCGCGGCGAACGATGTGGGTGAGGTGCGGCGGATCCTCAACAGCTTCCTGGTCATGATTGAGGAGGACACGTCGAACAGTCTGATCCTGGCCGCGACCAATCATCCCGAGATCCTGGACCGCGCGTTGTTCCGGCGCTTCGACGATGTCATCGAGTACGACCTTCCGAATGCGCGGCAGATCGAGTCCATCCTGCTCTCGCGCCTCGGCCGCTTCGCGCCGAAGGATCTTAGTGCGCGTGCGCTCGCCAGGGCCACCGTCAACTTGAGTCATGCGGACGTGACGCGCGCCGCGGAGGAAGCGGTCAAGAATGCCGTCATGCACGATCTAGACTTCGTCGATACCGAGGAGCTGCAGCGGCTGTTAACGCGGCGGCCAATCAAGAAGCGCAGGCAAGGCGCACGACGCAAAAAGCGGTAGCATAGAAAGAAAAGCGGGTACTCGAAGGTTTCTCAAGCATGGTCAACGGACCCGACCGACGACCTCATTTCCTGCTCGAACAACACGGAATCGCGGAACGATTCACTTCCCCGAAGAGCGGTCGCAGCGCGGCTGAGGTGCCCGCGCGCAACCGCGCGGAGCACGCCGCGAAGCTGCGGGGGCAGCTGCAGGCTATCGAGCAACTGGCTGAGGCGACCGAGACGACTGAGCCCGGCATCGGTCTGCAGATCGAATTCCGGGGATTTGCGGGCATCGAGCTCACGACCGAAAGCCTGGCGCGCGATACGCAGGGCATCGAGCTGCAGAACGTGCGCGAGGAGGGCACGACGCTCTACGCGACCGTGTACGTGCCGCACGGGAAGCTTGCGCATTTCGAGCGGCTCCTGACTGCCTACGTGGAGCGGCGTAAAGACAAGCGTGACCGGCCGCTCGATCACCAGAAGCTGATCGATGCGATTCGGGACGTCCGAGTGGCAACGGTGCGCGCATTGTGGACCGATGACCCACAGCTGCTGCCAGAGGACCGGGATCAGATCATCACGTGGGAAGTGTGGTTGCCAGTGCGGGGCGATCGCCAGGGGGTTCTCGGCGAGTTTCGTCAGCATGCGGCAGCCGTCGGCTGGCAGGCCTCGACGCGGGTCATGGAATTTCCCGAGCGGACGGTGCTCGCATGTACCGGTTCGACGGCGCAGCTCGAGCATTCTGTGCGCCTGCTCTCGTTGATCGCCGAGCTGCGTCGCGCCAAGGAGAGTGCCGATTTTTTCGACGCGTTGCCACCAACGGAGCAACTGGCGTGGGCGGAGGATCTGAGCGCCCGAACGCAGGCGGCACCGGAGAATGCCCCGTATGTGTGCGTGCTCGATACAGGCATTAATCGCGGCCACGTGCTGCTGGCGCAGTCACTGGCGGAAGGTGATCTGCACACGGTCGAGCCAGCATGGACGTCGGCGGATGCCGATGGGCACGGCACAGGTCTCGCTGGCGTCGCGTTGTATGGCGATCTGACCCACGCTTTGCAGACCGTGGGTCCGGTCGCGCTGCCGGCGCGGCTCGAGTCCGTCAAACTGCTGCGGGAGGGCGGCGACAATGAGGGTCGGATCTACGGCGCGCTGACGCAGGAAGGGATCGCGCGCGCGGAAGTAACCGCGGCGAACCGAAGGCGTATTTTCAATCTGGCCATTACTGCCACCGACTCGCGTGACCGCGGACGACCGTCGTCCTGGTCTGCCGCGCTCGACGCACTCGCGGCCGATTGGGAAGGCGAGGCTGCGCGCCCGCGTCTGATCCTGGTATCGGCGGGTAACACGATGGAATCGACCAGCTGGATCCATCATCCGACGCACCTTGGGACCGAGCTGATCCACGATCCGGGGCAGTCCTGGAATGCGCTCACGATTGGCGCGTATACGGAGAAGATCAACATCACCGAACCGGATGCCATTGCTTATCAGCCCATTGCGCGGCATGGGAGCTTGAGTCCATTCACGACCACCTCGACGACATGGGAGCGGAAGAATCCGCCGTGGAAGCCTGATGTGGTGTTTGAGGGTGGCAACGCGGGGCGGGATGGCGCATTCGCGAGCACGTTCGCGAGTCTGTCATTGCTCACGACGCATCATCTTCCGCAGGAGCGGCTCTTCACGACGACGAATGCGACGAGTGCGGCGACCGCGCTCGGCGCTAATATGGCTGCGCACATCGCGCGGCAGTATCCACAGTTCTGGCCAGAAACGATCCGCGCGCTGATCGTTCATTCGGCGCGTTGGACGCAGCGCATGGAAGTCGAATTCGCGGCGGTCGGTAGCCGAACCGCGAGGACGATGAGTCTGTTGCGGCACTGCGGCTACGGAGTGCCCGACTTGGATCGCGCGATGTGGAGCGCCGCCGACTCGTTGACGTTGATCGTGCAGGACACGCTGCAACCGTTCGAGAAGACCGAGCGCGGCATCAAGACGCGTGACATGCATCTGCACGATCTGCCCTGGCCACGCGATGCGCTCGAGCAGTACGGTGAGCTCGAGGTGAAGTTGCGTGTAACGCTGTCCTATTTCATCGAGCCCAATCCAGGCGATCGAGGCAGCGGCGACAAGTACGTTTACCAATCGCACGCGCTGCGCTTCGAAGTTCGAAGACCGCAGGAGTCGGCGAAGCACTTCCGTGCCCGCATCAACCGCTTGGCTCAGGATGAAGAGGAGGGCACGCATCGGGCTGCCCCGGACCCAGATTGGCGGATCGGCGATCAGCTGCGACGGCGCGGCTCGATTCATTCGGATGTCTGGAGCGGCACGGCCGCGGAGCTTGCGAATCGCGGCCTGCTTGCAGTCTATCCGGCCGTTGGCTGGTGGCGGCGACGGCTGAAGCTCGGCCGGTACGATCGCACGGCGCGTTATGCGCTCATTGTCTCGATCGAAGCTCCCGATATACCCACTGACCTGTACAACATCATCGCTACGCAGATCGCAGCCGAAATTCAGATCTAGCGTGGTGTCTCTCGGGATGACCCCAACACGCCGTCACTGAGAGGTTCAACTGCGGATCAGGCTTCGCTGAGGCCCGGTTAGGCTTTGCTACGCATGCGTTCCGAGTAGAAGAGCCGCCACGCTTGGTAGTCGGCTTCGAGCTGTGACAGGTAGCGCTCACACACATTGAGTGCGTCTTCCATCGGGAATTGGTCGAGGGACTGATACTGGGTCCGCACCTTGGCTGGAATGGCGATTCGACCGTCCATCGACTCGACGACAAACTGCTTACCGTCAGGAGACGTCCAGAGCCGAAAGAGACCGCCCTCCGTCACGCCGCTTTCGTCAAGACCGTCGTCCAAGCCCGGCGTCGGCGGAAGCGTGAGTTCGACCACTTCCTTGGTCCGCGTCGGTTCGACCTTGGTGAGTCGCACGCGGATGTCGTTCACCTTCCTGTACAGCGTTGCGACCTCCGGACCCGGAGAATAGGTCTGCTCCCATTCATCCATCAGCGGACTGTTGTGCACTTCAGTGCGCATTAACCATCGCACCGTGCGCGCGATTGAGATGAAGGCCTCCAGCATCCAATCGAACTCGGGCTGCTTCAACCCCTGCTCCCTTAGCGAGCGAAGGAAGAAGCGGGCAGCCGCAAGGCGGTATTCGACGCGTGTCATCTGTAACGCCAGAAGTGTTCAGCCCCGTGGACCGAAAGGCCCTCGTCTTTGTTGACTACGCTTCGCCGTCGAAGTCGAGTCTGAACCACCAAGTCGAACTGTAGACCTTCATCTGCGGCTTGGCCGCCCACATCTGCCAAGTCCACATGTGTGTGCCCTGGAACGTTTTCACCTTCGGCATCATCGCATCGTAGACATCGCTGGTGATCCAGATCGGCTTCGACCCATCATTGCAGAGTTTCGCTGCGTAGTTGGCAGCCCGTCCGACCCAGACGAGATCGTTGTCCCGGTGGACGCCAATGCGTGCAGCACGCAGCTCGCTCGTGTCGATGCCGATGACATGCTTCAGTACGAAGTCAGTATTAGGGTGCTTCGCCTTGATCGCTGGGTTGATGATGTATGTGACGGCGTGGTTGATCTTCAGCGCGGCGCGAACGGCGGACGTGTTCTTCGTATCGCCAATGAACACGGCCATGACGCGATCGCCGTCATATGCAGTGATCACACCGCCTTCATTCCGGATGATCTTTCCGGCACAGCGGAGATAGGACTTGTAGACCTGCGCGCTGAACCACCACCTGTAGTTGTCGACCATGTCCGTCGATCCGTCGAGGTCCGCGTACAGAACGGTAGCGGATTTGAAGTGCTTGGCGTGGTTCGACGATAACGTGAGGTCCGCGACCGTAGGAACGACGGTAGCGTCCTGCTCATCCCAGCTGTCGCCTGTAAACGTGCCAGCGACCTCTGTTTTCAGCTCGTCGAGCAGAGCCACGCGTTAGCTCCGTGCCGCGACGAGCATGCCGACAGCGATGAGCCAGATCGGGAGGCCGAAGAAGGCGAGCTTCATGCTCGAACCGATCCGCTTGTACTTGTGGTTCGCGATCTCCGCGTTGCGGTGAACCTGCGCGAGGCAATCGTTCAGCAGAGCATCATCGCTAGCGGCGACAAACTCGTAGCGATACTTGTCGGTTGAGAGATCTTTGATCCTGCCGAAGAAGATAAACGAAGTCTTCGGGCCGTCCGTTTGCGGCCGGACGGCGAGCGCGCCATAGACTATCGAGACGGCCAGCGGTATCGCCGCGAGTATGGTTAGCACGACGCACCACGCCGTGCGCTGGTTGGCCGCAACGTCGCCGTAGGCCACAGCCAGCGCGCCCAGCATCGCTGTGTCGATAGAGAGGATGACCGCGGTCTTCGTTTCCACGGTCGCGATCCAGTGGAGTTGGCGTTCGAGAATCCACCGGGCGTGTTCGAGTTTGCGACTATCCATAGGTCTCCGAGGTCCGTCCAACCGCTTGTACTTAGTGGCGCAGTGTAGGAAATCAAGGGACAGACCCCGTAGGCATCAAAACGATACCGGGGCGGGCTCATGCTGCGGTAGCCACCCTGAGAAAGGCTCTCAGGCGCGCGGGCTTTGCCTTCCGACTCGAGAACCGTTCCGTTTGAACTTGCGACGGCCTGCTTCACCTGACGGCTCTTTCGTTGTGCTTCGGCCCGATTTGCGGCGACGAACCTCCTGGGTGAGCTTGACCGTCCACCTGACGCAGGCCGCTTTAGCGGTCGATGGCCGCGCCTCAGAGATAACAGCACCGCCAGGTGGCAAGTCTGGTGGCAAATGCGGGGCTCGGTACTGGCGCAGGGGCAGCAATGATTCGCCCCGAATCAGCAAGTTGCTGATCCACATAGCATCCGTCGGGTTCAAGTCTTCGGCTTGCACTCCGCAGTTGCGGGAGCATGACGTCTCGTTGCGGGCAGCGCCCCGAACCCTCTCGTGCCCAGCCTCTCGAGCTAGGGGCGTCGGACATGTCTACGGCCGGAGGGTGACGTCGGCACCTGAGCGACGTTGTCCGGCTTAGGCTGCACCCATTTTCTCTTCCGAAGCTGCAGCGCTTTGCTCAGCAGCTCGTTGTCCAGCGCCAGGCGCCACGCGAGTTCTTTCACATGCCAGTACAGCGCGGGCAGCGAAACTACAAACCGCGGCGGACCAGACCAGTGGACAGGTTTCGCGAACATCACAGGCCATCGCTCTGGCCAAGTCGGCATTGCCTCGACTTGCTCTGGATTGAGTGTGATCTTCCGATCGAACATGTGATGCACGACGGTTGCCTCCCCATAGCAGGCGCGACATAAGTGAGCGCAACCGGATGAACTGCGCGTCGTCTTCCGTGCCCTCAACCGGAATGACCGGATCGATCTCTGTTGCAAGGCCGTCGAGGATGCACGCTAGCACCAGTGCTATAGGGAAGTTGCACCCCCCGCCCTTCGAGCCTGGCGGTGGACCCCATAGCATGGTGTAGACGTCCGCTAGCAGGTTGCTGGTGTGCACGAACGCACGGCTGATGTCCGCGTCACCAGTATGCGCACGTGGGAGATGCGTGAATGGCATTTGTGGTTTAGAAGGGCGCCCGGCACGGCTCTCGCCAAGCCTATATACCGCTGATGGTGAATGCGTACTTGGCTATACCCTCGGTAGCGAGGGATTCCCGGCGACAGCTATCGGGATTTCCGGGAATCGGTGGGGACCAGATTGCTTCCAAAGTTCCAACTTACTGATCGACTGAGGCCATTAGTCCGGTTCGAATCTGTTCCTATCGAGAGTCAGCTTCTCGCATGATCTCCCAGGCAGGTATATCGAGGCCCGCGCAGACTCGCTCCAGCGTGGTTAGCTGAAGGTTCTTCTTACCGCGTTCGATTGCACCGTAGTAAGCGCGATGCATCCGGATACGATCTGCAAACCCTTCCTGGCTATAACCCTGGCCCTCGCGGCGCCGGCGTAGCGCGTCGCCAATCCGCTCCTGCAGGGTACGACGTTTCATGTCGCTACCTTAGGAGGCGGCTACTTGCGAGACTAGGCTCTCCGGAGTAGGCTACTTAAAGGTAGCAAGAGGACTGCCACCACTCCATCTTGCGAATTCTCCCGTCTATGAAGCGGCGCCCGGCAGTGCGGACACACCGCCGGACGCCTGACCACAGCAGCCTAACTGGAGGCCAACTATGGCTAAGGACAATTCTACGTCGAAGATCGGTCGCGGCCGAAAAGGAGGCGTAACGACGGATACGGCGCAGCTGCCCAGCACGCGTGCTGCGAAACGGGCCAGCAGCAAGGCTGCTGATGCAAATCCGTCTGAGGACTTCGGCGGCGAACGAGCCATCCTCATGAAGGCTGAGGCCGTGCTCGCGTGCTTGAGCGTTTCGCTGAACTACTACGGATGGAGCGGAGACGACGGCACTCTGTATGCGGTGGCCACGGACGTCGCCCGCGATCTTGTTCAACAGGGCATGGATCGACTTGAGCTTCGCCAACGCCAGCTCGAGACAAGCAAACGTCGGCCGAACTAGCTGGATCGGGAGTGCGCACATGCGAGCAGTGCGCGAGTACTTCGGAGTCGACCGGACTACTGTGTCGTACGAGCACGAGATCACCGGCGTCGGTGGCACCACCGACGAGTTCTTCGTCTTGTGCGAGGCCGGGAGGGAGCAGGGCAAGCCTGCTGTCCGCACAACCGTCTATTTCACGCACGGCGAGATGGCGCATCTACTAGCCGACTATCGAGCTCATCATCCGATCGAGGGGCAGACTTGGAACTTACGTCTATCAGGTCCTCAAGCCTCCTGGCGGCAACGCGCCAAACGGTTAGTCGAGCGCTGCCTGCTGGCAAGGCTCAAGGGAAAGGAGCTGTGAACACACCGAAATCGCACTTGCTCCTCCGCAGAAATCAGGTGACAGAGCTGGTGCGGCTACTTGAGCGCATGGCGGAAATCCTCGGAGGCATAGATCCTGGCCGCAAGATCGCAGCCGCCGCTCCGCAGGATGATCAGCTCTGCGATACACCGGAAGCCGGGACGCGTCTCGGCCTGAGCCCGCGCACGCTGGAGAAGTTCCGAGTGAATGGCGGTGGCCCACCGTTCACAAAGCTCGGCCGGCGTGTCATGTACCGAATCGGCGATTTGAAGGGGTGGGCAGCCGATCGCGTTTGCGAGCACACGTCCGATCCCGTCTACGAGCATGCGCGACAGAGGTTGAGGGGACCAAAGCGATGAGAGTGCCCGGCACTCTCTCGTAAGCGCAGACGCGCTGACGGCGCCGACGTCTTGAGATGTAGGCTCGAGTTGCGTTCACTGCCGGGAGGCGGCTATGGGCGCCGAGTCTTCCGTTACTGGGTGGAGAATCGTGACCTCCGCGAGGACTCAACTCGAGACCTCCCCTGCAAGGCGTTCACACGAATCCACCTTGCGACGAGGAAAGGTGAGGTGCAGCACCCGAATGAGCAAATCTTCAGCGTGCAGGATGGGCTGACTACCCGAGAAGCTGATTGCCTTGATCAGTTGGCCCGTCAACTGCGCGACGCGTACCCATACGGAAGCTTTGAGAGGACGCTGAAATGTGAACGGGACACGGCTGCCGAGGAGCGTCACTCCGACGCAATCAATGAACTCGCGAGAATATTCGCCAAGGCGGACGTGAGGCAGCTCCTCCGCGACGCCGATGAATGCGATGAAGGCCAGTCGCCAGCATGAAGGCTAGGTTCGCCGCGCACAGCAGCAATGCTGAACGCCTTTTGGCGGCGGGGCCGCCTCAATGCGCTAAACAATTCATCGCCTAATGAATGGCCATGAGGTTGCGGGACTTTTGCGGGACTCGGTCCTGCTTTTTGCTACTCAGTCGTGCTCGGTTGGGGACAATGCAACGAACGCCCCACGACCGTGATCAATTAGATCAGCTACTTACACAACCAAAAATGTCCCGTTTTCCCACTCGGCGAACTGCGAACTATAAGGTACGGAGCTAGGCCAGACGGCCCCGGGAGCACACGCGGTACTCGCCCTCCCGGTTACACCGCAGCCGGGCGCAACATCTGGTGTCGCCAAGACGGCGAGGCTCGTTACCGCGCGACGCGATCGGACACTGGCCCCGCCGACAGGTGCTGGACGAGCGCATCGCAAATCGTGTGCTCTCTGTCGAAGTAGGTGAATCCTGGCGACGGATTCATCTCGAAGCAAAACCATTCGTCATCGGGAGTTCGTCGTAGATCAATTCCGGAAAACTCGAGGCCGAGTTGTTTGGTTGCCTCGACGCAGAGGGCTGCAACGTTCTCGGGCAGGCCCACTGCATCGATCGCCGTATCGCTTGAATATCTGTAGTCGTCGCCAGCAGAAGTAATGCGATGCGCGAAGACGCGGTGACCCACAACATGCACTCGGTGGTCAGTGCCCGGGATGTACTGTTGGAACTGTGTGGGGCAGCACGTGATGGCTGTCAGCGATTCGAGATCCTCCTCGTCGAGCCGCGAGACGATGCTGCGGCAGCTGCTAATGGACTTAAAGATGATGCTTTTGTGCTGTCTCCAGAAGCGCAGCACACTCTCCGGGTCGCTCGATATGAGCGTCGCAGGAATGGAGAATCCTGCGCGGCGCAGAACTGCAAGCTGATGGGGCTTGGAATTGTTTGAGCCGATTGAGGAGGGCCGATTGACCACCTTTGCTTGCGAGTGCTGAGCGAGCAGAGCCATCGAATCTTCAAATGCTGCAGCGTGTCGCCACGCCTCGCCACCACGGTCTGCAGGCTCAAATCCAAGTACCTGCTCAAAATCATACGGGCGCCAATAGAGAGCAGCGATCGACGAGATCGGGTGGGCACCGTCTGGTGTAACGAGCTCGCCATCTATATTTTGGTCAAGCACGATACGCAGAGAGCACTCAAGCGTCTCTCTTTGATCGACGAACAGCCATGGCACGCCCTTCACGGTGAGTCGCTCGGCGACCGCGGCAAGAGGGCTATCCTCCATCAATCCCCAGAGCACGATCACTTCAATGTGTCCTGAAGAACTTCTGGACTCCGGAACGAATGGCTGGACTACTTAGATCGGGAGTCATGGAAACCGACTGGAGAACCAATCCGCAATCATCTTCCACATAGCAGAGCTCTGCGAAGACAAGCCCAGCGTGGGCGATCAGTTCGACCGCACACGCTGGATCTAAGTTGGCGTCCGAATGCAGCACGTCGCCGTCGAGAACGCTGATACGTTTGATATCGCGCGCTTCGATTGCAACATCTCGCTCCCTGTAGTCGATCAATGGAATGCCGCACCTACGCCCGCACGCGATCCACTCCTGCATTCTCCAATCGCAACCAGCGAGATTGTTGATCGTCGGCCGGTTGACCATCGGACAGCGCATTTCACTGAGCACAAAGAACAAGAACGCAGTGAGCTCGGCAGCGACGTACCGGCGGTCCCCTGGTTCAATTGTGACGAGCTCCCTTTCGTTGATGAAGGGCAGGAGGTTGACGACTCCCCTCACGCTGGATGCTGGCAGCGACTGACCGTGCGCAACGAAGGTAGCTTCGTCGCTATGTCCGACTTCCACGTGCCAACCTCGAGAGCACAGGTCTTGAGGTCTCATTAGGACCGCTTCGCCGCGAGGCCAAGAGGTTACCTCGCGTTCCGCCACTTCATCCAACTCGCTGGCGATCACGATCAACATTCAGTCAACGTCGCTTGCGCGCCGATCTCGGGGCTTTTGCCTTTGCGACCTCGTGTCCAACCTCTGGTCTCATGAAGGGTTTGATGAAAGGGGAGCGCTTCTTGTTCACGCTCGCCTCGAGTCTGATCAGTCTCTCCATACTTCGATGAAGAATGGCTGGATCGACGCGCTCTCGCGGATCGAACGTCTCGACCAAGAGCTTTCCGCCTTCGAAGATGTCTTTCTCCTTAATGTCCTTGATGCGCGGCTTTCCTTGCTGGTCGATGATGTCCTTGATGTAATGTTTCTGATCGTGAAAGTCCTTGATCATGAACTTGGTATCTATCAGTTCTTTGATGTGCAGCTTCGGATGCAACCACCGATCCCACCAGTACTGCACCAACCCGTGAATCTTGTAGAAGAACGTACTTTGCGGCGAGTGGAATCCGGCAATGATTGTCTGCTCTGCCGGCGGCAATGCGAGGAGACTGGCGCCTGCCACCGCACCGTGGATCCAGTTGTGAATCGTAGTCTCTACGAAGACTCCCAGGGCATCGTCGTCCGCAAAGGGCGGCGAATTCGACGTGATTCGTGCCTCCGCATCCGCCAGATTGCCGCCGAACCCGGGATTCGGCCAACCTGTTTCGGGAACTTTGAGTTCCGCGGGCACCGCGTTCCAGGCGGCAATGTCCGCAGCGGTGGCCGCGCCGTTCAGGTTGTTCCACGCGAAGAATTCGTTGATCAGGTCTTTGTGGAATTGAAAGAACTCGAGCCCGGATCCGGGCGTGCCAATTGGAAACTGGCGTGCTGGTTGTCCGTGAGCGCCGCTACCGGTGTGCCACGCATGATGCTTATCCATCATCGTGATGAGCGCCGCGTCTGTGGTGAACTGCGCAATGATCGCCATGTGGCTCGCCCTCGTTCTGCTCAGTCGACCAAACCATAATCCAACTTCAGTCCGAGAGAAATCGGCCGTTGGTTCATCAGATGTGAATGACCGTAGCTACACTGCGATGCTCCAGCGTGAAAACGACCAGGTCCCTCTGTACGAAGACAAGCTGCTGCCGTATCGACCGGACTACGATGATGTACGGGCACGAGATCACCGGGATCGGCGGGACTCCCACGAGTTCTTCGTCTTATGCGACGCGGGATGGAGCAGGGCAAACCTGCCGTCCGAACGACCATTTATCTGACAGTCCACGGGCGGAGCTGGGCTTCATTTCTATCGTCCCTGCAATCGTGGCGCGATGCGCCAAGCGAGTTGTCTAGAACTGCCTTCCTCGCTAGCCCGGAAACCACGTTCACCTTCCGCCGAAAAACCGGCGAAACCTGGTACCTTCCAACTTTTGCGGCCCAGCAAAATTGCGCTCGGCGGCAATGATGCGTCACGGCGTCGATCTGCTGGGCAACATCCGTTCCAGGCTCGTTCTCTGATTCCTTTGCGCTGATGCGGGGCTTCACGCTTTACTTGGAGCTATGCGCCATCAGATTGGCGACCTGCGTGGTGTGCTTACGGTGCTGAGGCCGGGTGCTGCTTCTACTGCCATTTCCAACCCGGATCTCCGATCCACGGCAACTTTGTGAGCTGCTCTCGCATCGCTCTCGGCCGTGCAGTGCCTTAGGTACCGCAGAGCACTTCGTGCCTGCGTGCCGATGGGTGGCCAGGCCCCCTGCCGATCCGAATCATCACTGACACGTACATGCGCGTGCAGACGCTGTACAAGTACAAGTACGAAATTCGGACCCTCAGCGGCAAGCTCGATCTTATCTTCCATGACTCCGAGCAATGAAGAACGAACTTTCTGACGAGGAACAACGGCGTCAAGATCACTTGGCTGCGATCGCCAAGGTGCGGACGTGGGAGGACCGTGCCGCCAGGGCGCGCAGTGACGGGCGCATCAAGGATGCCCAGCGGTGCGAAGACAAGGTGCGAGATTGGGCATCCCGAGCACGACAGTTCGAACGCTAGGACGTCCTGGATGGTCGGGCGCATCACTCCTAGCTCGCGAGACCTGAAGTTCCGGCTCGCGGTCGAGTGAGCACAAAGCGGTGGCACGGCCCAGTGAGTGTGGAGCGAGCACCTGATGTTTCGTCAGGCCTGCGGGAGATTTGTGGGACTTCGTGCTGCTTCGTTGTGCTCAGTCGTGACGATTGCAACGGGCGTCACGCAGCAGGTGATTAGTGTCTCTTCGTTGAACCTAGCAAAAACAATCGTCTATCATCCATCTCTCTCGGCGCCGCCTTAGCTCAGTTGGTAGAGCACCTGATTTGTAATCAGGGGGTCGTGGGTTCGAGTCCCTCAGCCGGCACCATTGATCCTCCTCAGTCCGCCTGCCGCGGCTTGATGACTATTTCATCGTCACCCGTTTCGACCAGAAGGTCTTCCTCGCGAGACAACAGCTTGGCAAATGCCTCTGAATCGGTGGCGTCGAACAGGCCGGTGTAGTGGTGTGAGCCCGGCTGAACGCCTTCCAGTCGCAATGGTTTTGCGGGACGGTAGCGATTGAATTGCTCCACCGCCTGTTCGAGCGATGTTCCATCGAAAACCAGTTCCGGCCGGCTCCAGGCTGCGATGCTTGCGACGTTCACCGAGCGGTCGCGCTCGATTGCGCCGTGCGAAGTGATGCGAGCTGCCTGGCCGGCCTCGAGCGCTGCAGTACGTGTCGCTACATCGGGTGCGGAGCCGTTCTCGCCGCTGATGCGCACCTTGCCTTCGATCACCGCTACCCGCGTGCCATCGGCTCGGGCATTTACATTGAACTGCGTACCGACAGCTTCGACAATCGCATCGGCAGTCTGTACGCGAAACGGTCGTTGCCGATCCTTCGCGACGCTGAACAGCGCCTCGCCGCTTGAAAGTCGCAGCTCGCGCTGAGTCTGGCCCAGGCGAACAGCGAGCCGCGTACGGGCATTGAGGTAGACCCTCGAGCCATCCGCCAGATCGATCCTGCGCTGTTCGGACGGGCCTGCCTCGTAAGTGTCCCAGCCTCCGAACTCTCCAAGAGCCCACCAGCCCAGGGTAGCGGCCACGACCAAGCATGCGGCGGCGATGCCGGCCCAAAGTGTTCGATAGCGCCCCGACCTCGATCGGCGTTCGGTGTTCGACGCCATGCGTTCGAACGGGATGGCCTGCGCTGCGGCAGCTTGCATGAGCAGCTGTCGATCGAACTGTGGCGAGCTCAGCACTGCACGAGTCTCGCGTGCGAGTGCGTCGAGCTTCAGGAACTCGTCCATGTTCAGCGGAGACTCGGTGATCCAGCGCATGAACTCTGCGCGAGTGTCGGGCTGATCGCGCTCGCGCAGGATCTCGAGCCACTCGGCCGCGCGCTGAGTTCTCAAGCGATCGATTTCATCTTGAACGGTGCTGCGCATCAGGCTGTCCTGCCTTGGTAATCCTCGAGAAGTTTCTTGAGCGTCGTGCGCGCTTGCATCAGATACGTCTTGACCGTTCCAGGGGTGTAGCCCGTGATGCGCGCGGCCTCCTTGCACGAGAGGCCGTCGCCTTCGACGAGTATGAGTATGGTCAGTTGGGCACGAGGAAGCTTTGATAGCGCGGCCAGGATATCGGCGCGCAGCCCCAGTTGACGGGCGGGATCGGTACCCTGCAGATCCGGCTGCGCTTCGGCGGCGTGATTGGCCAGCGCCGAGTCGTAAGTGATCAGACGATGCGGTTCCTGCTCGATCGTTTCGGCCACTACGTGCGAGGCGATGCCGTACAGATATGCGAGCGGGTTGCGGATGACCTCCGGTCGATCGCGCTTGCGCAGGAACCGCTCGAAAATTTCCTGGGTCAGATCCGCCGCATCGGCACGGCCACGGCGCAAGCGTTGCAGCAGATAGCTATGCAGCGCGGCGGTGTAGCGCCGCAGCGTTGCGGGCGCCAGGCCGGCGGCGGGGCTTTTCAGTTCGGTTGCATCTGCCATTGGCGGCTCGTTGTAGCTGCGTATCTTGCGAGCGGAAGGTGTCGGCAGGAAGGGGCAAAAGAAAAAATTCACCTTTTTCATCCTCGACCCCACTTACCGGAGCGACAACATGCATAAATGGGGAGCCCATGAGAAACCTGCGCCTCGCATCGGCCCTGTCGCTCGCGTTGCTGACCGCGGCCACCGGCGTGCTGGCTGAAGATAGCGCCGCGCCCCGAATCGCATTCTCGATTGCGGAGCAGCCGCTCAGCAGTGCACTGACCGCCTTCGCCAAGCAGGCGCGAGTGCAGATCCTGAGCCGCGACGAAGACGTGCTGATCGCCGGCAAGCGCGCGTCCGCGATCAGCGGCGAGCTGGGTGTCGGCGAGGCGCTCGAGCGTCTGCTGGCCAACACCGGCCTCGGTTACGAGTTCATCGATGCGCGAACCGTGCGCATCACGCCCGCAACTCCTCCGCATCGACCGAGCTCAGACGCGCAGATGGACGAGCGCGTTGGGCGGATCAGGCTTGCCGAGGCAAGTCCCGGAGCAGAGGCAGCAGCGCGTGAGACGCAGCGTGCGAATGCGTCGGACGATGTAGAGCGTGCTCGCGAAGTCGGGATCGAAGAAATCGTGGTCACGGCGCAGAAGCGAGCCGAGCGTCTGATGGACGTGCCCATTCCTGTTACTGCGATCGATGCGCAGTTCCTGCTCAAGCGCAACGAGCTGCGACTGCAGGATTACTATTCGCGAGTCCCCGGTCTCAATTACGCACCCGGCCAATGGGGCGAACCGCGCATCGCGATCCGCGGCATCGTCACCGACCCGTACACGAATCCCACCGTCGGCCTGATGATCGATGACATTCCGTACGGACTCTCGATCAACCAGAACGGCGGCGGTGGTCCGGATATCGATCCCGGCGACCTGGCGCGGATCGAGGTCCTGCGCGGACCGCAAGGCACGCTGTACGGAGCGAGCAGCATGGGCGGATTGCTCAAGTACGTAACGGTTGACCCATCGACCGATGCATTGAGCGGTCGCGTGCAGATCGGCAGCAGCAGCGTGCGCGACGGTGACGATCTCGGTTACAGCGTGCGCGGCTCCGTCAACCTGCCCGTGAGTGAGTCCTGGGCGCTGCGTGCGAGCGCATTCACTCGACGCGAGCCTGGTTACATCGACAACGTGCAGACTTCACAGCCTGACATCAACGAGATCCAAGCAACGGGTGGAAGAGTTGCGGCGCTATGGCGGCCCTCGGATGACGTCTCTCTGAAGCTCAGCGCGATGGTGCAGAAGGCGGAGTCCGACGGCTCACAAGTGGTCGAGCCCGATCTTGGTGGACTGCGACACAGCTTGTTGCCGACAGCGGGGCAGTACGAGCGCGGTGCGCAGGCCTACAGCGCCATTCTGTCCGCAGATTTCGGCAGCATGAACTTTGCGTCGCTGACGGGCTACAGCAAAGACTCTTTCCGCAGCGGTCTCGACGTGACCGCGGCGCTGGGCCCGTTTGCCGAGCAACTGTTCGGCGTCCCCTTCGTCTTCTACAAGATCGACCAGGATACGAAGAAGTTCTCGCAGGAATTTCGCATTTCGATGCCGCTGGGCGAGCGCTTCGAATGGTTGTTCGGCGCCTTCTACAACGACGAGCGCATCGTTACCCCGCAGGTGATCTCCGCTGCGGACGCGACTGCCACTCCCGTGGGCACGCTGATCGATACCGATCGCGCCAACGTGCGCTTTCGCGAATACGCCGCCTTCACCGACCTGACCATCCACCTGACGGAGCGCTTCGACCTGCAGATCGGCGGGCGTCAGAGCTGGACCGAGCAGCGCAACGCCGCCCAGGCGCCCAGCGGACCTTTCGCGGGCCCAGCGACGCCGGAGCTCGAAGACAAGGGCCATGCATTCACTTACCTGTTGACCCCGCAGTTGCGGATCTCGCCCGAACTCATGGTGTACGCACGAGTCGCCTCCGGCTACCGGCCGGGCGGGATCAACTTCTACAACCCGGTCCTTGGAGCGTTGCCGCCCTACGAGTCCGACGAGACCCGCAACTATGAGGTGGGGGTGAAGGGCAGCGCCTTCGACCGGCTCATGACATTCGATGCGTCGGTGTACTACATCGACTGGGACGACATTCAACTGGTCCTCACCAACGTCATTTCCTTTTACGACAATGCTGGCGGAGCGAGAAGCCGCGGCGTCGAGCTGTCGACCGAGGTGAAGCCGGCGGAAGGACTGACCCTCTCCGCCTGGGGAGCCTGGGGCGAGGCGGAAATCACCGAAGACTTTCCGGACATCAGCGACATCGTGGGCGGCGCCGGCGATCGCCTGCCTTACAGCCCGAAGGTGTCCGGCAGCCTGGCCCTGGATTACGAGTTCGACTTCATTGGTCGTTCCACGGCCACTGCCGGCGCAGTAGTCCGCTACGTTGGCGACAGGGCGGGCAGCTTTCGGGCTGATGCAGGCCTGGCGCAACCCAGTCTGCCGAGCTACTCGCAGGTGGATCTGAGCTTCGGCGTGGCGGCAGGACCCTGGACATTCAGTGCATTCGTCAACAACGTCGCCGACAAGCGCGGTGTGACGGGCATCGCGCCATTCAACATCAACGCTTTCAATTACATTCTGCCGCGAACGATCGGCGTGACCCTCGCAAGAACGTTCTGACCGGCGCGCCAGGCGATGTGTCGCACATTCGATCGCACCGTCAGGTGTGCGCTGGCAGCCGTTTGCCTCGTGCTTGCCGCGCAGTCCGTTCAATGCGCGTCAGCCACCGCTGGTGACTACGCGCGTGCCGAGCGCTTACTGGCCTGGAATCAGGACAAGTACCTGCGCAATGGCGACCTGCGATTTCATTGGATCGAAGGTCAGGATCGCTTCTGGTATCGACGCACCGACGAGCGTGGGTCTGCTCGCTTCGTCGTCGTCGATGCGCGAACCGGCGCGCGCAAACCGGCCTTCGATCAGGTTCATGTTGCCGCGGGTCTGAGTCGCGCGCTCGGCAGCACTGTCACGGCCGATACTCTGCCATTCAAGTCGTTCCGGTTTGTCGCGCAGGGCCGCGCGATTGAGTTCGACTTTGCGGACAAAGTCTGGACGTGCCGAGTTGACCGCGCGGCTTGTACGAGCCGCGTTGCGCCCAAGCCGGACGATACACAGGTGCTCTCACCGGACGGGAAATGGGCGGCATTCCTCAGGGCTTGCAATCTCTGGGTGCGCGCTACGGATGGGAGCGGAGAGTTTGCCCTGACGAGTGATGGTGAACAGGCCAACGGCTACGCGCGGTCTCCTGGCAACAACGTGCTGGCGGATGCAGGCAGGCGCAACGGTTCCGTGCCCGTGCTGTTGTGGTCTCCGGATTCAAAAAAGATTCTGACTCATCGCGTCGATGAGCGGGCAGTCAAAGAGCTGCCGGTTCTGCAAGCTGTGCCGGCGGACGGCACCGTGCGACCGAAAGTGTCGAGCTATCGCTATGCGATGGCGAACGACGAGCACAAGGCTTTACTGACGCAATTCGTCTTCGACGTGCGCTCGCGAGGCAGAGTGCAGCTCGACTTCCCGGGCATGTCGGTCGTCTTGCAGTCGCCGATCGAGAATTTCCATGCATGGTGGAGTCGCGACGCCGCGCAGGTTTACTACGTCGAGCGCGGTCCGTTCTACCGCACGCTCGCGCTCAGAGTTGCAGATGCTGCAACCGGCAGGGCGCGAACGCTGATCGAGGAGAGCGGCCCCACGTTCATCGAGCTCGCCGGCATCGCGCGCAGGCCGATGGTGCACGTCCTTTCGAGCGGCGAGATCGTGTGGTTCTCCGAGCGCAGTGGGTGGGGCCAGCTGTACCGGTACGACGGCGCTACAGATGTCCCAGCGAAACCCATTACCAGCGGCGAATGGGTTGTACGCAGCGTGGTCGGAATCGACGAGCGCGAGCGTGTCGTCTACTTCACCGCCTCCGGTCGCGAAGCAGGGCGCAACCCGTACTTGCGGCATCTCTATCGCGTCCACCTCGACGGATCGGGATTGCAGCTGCTCACTGCCGAGGACGCAGATCATCGGATCTTCACCTGCGACGACTTGCTGCTGGGCGGGCAGGCGCCGGATCCGCTCGGCTGCGAACGAGACAGGGTGGGCTTTGCACCCTCGGGGCGCTACTTCATCGATGTGTATTCGCGACCGGACCTGCCGCCGCACAGTGTCTTGCGCGCACGGGACGGACGCCTGATTGCGCCAATCGAGACGGCAGACGCCGCAGCGCTGCAAGCGGGCGGTTTCACGCCGCCCGAGTCCTTCGAGGCGCTGGCGGCAGATGGCCAGACTCCGCTTTATGGAGTGATCCTGCGACCGAGCCACTTCGATCCGGGCAAGCGCTATGCCGTCATCGACTCGATGTATCCGGGGCCGCAGGTCACGCGCGTCCAGTATGACTTTGCAACGACGGTCTTCGATCCTCTCGGCGCCAGCGCGCTCGCCGAACTGGGCTTCATCGTTGTCACGCTCGATGGCCGCGGCACGCCGTTGCGCTCCAAGTCATTCCTCAACGATTCCTACGGCAAGCTCGGCACGGCTGGCAATCTCGCCGATCACGTGGCGGTTCTGCAGCAACTCGCCCGGCGCGATCCGTCGATGGACCTGCGGCGAGTGGGAGTCAGCGGCTACTCGGGCGGCGGATTCGCGGCTCTGCGCGCGATGCTCGACTATCCGGAGTTCTACAAGGTCGGTGTCGCTGCCTCCGGCAATCACGATCAGCGCGGCTACCTCGCCGCATGGGGCGAGACTTACAACGGTCCGGACGACGGCAAGAACTATCTCGCGGCGGCCAACGCACCGCTCGCGGCGAACCTTCGCGGAAAACTCCTGCTCATGCACGGCGGTGCCGACGACAACGTGCATTCCGCGCTGACGCTGCAAGTTGTGCAGGCGCTCATCGACGCAAACAAAGATTTCGATCTGCTCATCGTTCCCACTGCCGGTCACGGCCTCATGGGCCGGACCTACCCGATCCGACGGCAATGGGACTATTTCGTGCGCAATCTGCTGGAGGCCGAACCTCCGCGCGAATACGGCATTGCGCAGCCCGGCCAATGACTTCAGTTCCATCGGGAGAGTATCCATGACTGCTGTGATGACCATTCGCGCCACGCTGATCGCGGCCGCCGGCGCGGTCTCGACATCAACCTCGATCTGGGCACAGGACGTTGCGCCAGCCGGTCGGCAGCCGATCGAAGAGGTGATCGTCACTGCACAGAAGCGCGCCGAGCGCCTGCAGGATGTGCCGGTCCCGGTTACTGCGATCAGCGCCGATCTCCTCACTGAGAGCAATCTGACGCGTATGCAGGACTACTACGCGAGAGTGCCAGGCCTCAGTCTGACTTCCGACAGCTTCGGTCAGCCGGTCCTCGCGATTCGCGGTGTGACGACAGGCACCGGCAATCCGACCGTCGGCATCATAGTCGATGACGTGCCGTACGGGTCCATCAGTGGCATTGGCCGCATGGCGCCGGACATCGACCCGTTCGATCTGGCGCAGGTGGAAGTGTTGCGAGGCCCGCAGGGCACCCTCTACGGCGCGAGCAGCATCGGCGGCCTGCTGAAGTTCGTCACGGCAGATCCGAGCACCGATTCACTCAGCGGACGCGTGCAGCTCGGTACGAGTAGTGTGCGCAAGGGGGATGACCTGGGTTTCAACATTCGCGGCAGTGTGAACATCCCGGTCGCCGATACTGTTGGGGTGCGTGCGAGCGGTTTTTCTCGGCGCGATCCCGGCTACATCGACGACCCGGCTCTCGGCAGAAAAGGCGTGAATGAAGTGGACGTCAACGGTGGCCGCGTGACTGCGCTATGGCAACCCTCGCAAGAGCTCTCATTCAAGCTCGGGGCCTTCATGCAGAGGATCTCTGCGGACGGTTCGCCAGTCGTCCACGAGCTGCCAGGATTGGGAGATCTGCAGCAGAGCTCGCTGATCAACACGGGTGGCTACGAAAAGAAGATCCAGGTGTACAGCGCCAGCGTGCATGCAGATCTCGGCGCGGCGGAACTCGACTACACCGGTGGTTACAACATCAACGACGTTGACGACAGGTTCGACTACACGCCGGCGTTCGGGCCCGTGACTGAGGCGGTTTTTGGGGTCGAAGGTACGCCGCTGGTCGAGAAGCTGAACACCGAACGGCTCACGCAGGAAGTCCGGCTGACCGCGCCGCTGACGGATTCGATCGAAGGTTTGTTCGGCCTGTTCTACAGCGACGAGCGCACGAGGACGGCGCAGGACATTCTCGCGACGGATCCCACTGACGGAGCTCTCGTCGGGCAGTGGCTGCACGATCACGATTCGACAAACTTTACCGAGTACGCAACATTTGCCGATTTGACGTTCAAATTGAGCGAGCGCTTCGACGTGCAGGTCGGCGGGCGTCAGAGCTGGATGGAGCGCGACTACACGCTCTACTTCGAGGGGCCGTACGTCCCCACATTCCTGGGCCAGCCTTCGCCGCTCCTGTACCCGCGCGTCGACACCAGGGAGGATGCATTTACATTTCTGGTGACGCCGCGCTTCAAACCTTCCGATGATCATATGCTCTACGCGCGCATTGCATCCGGCTATCGGCCGGGTGGTCCCAACTACAACATCACGGTTTTTGGAGTACCTCCGGCGTACGACGCGGACCAGACACGAAACTACGATGTCGGCGCCAAGGGCAAGGTGCTGGACGGTGCAATCAGCTATGACGTCTCGCTGTTCTATATCGATTGGCGGGACATTCAGCTGTTGATCGTCGACAGCCAGAGCGGTGCAGGCTACTTCACTAACGCGAGCAAGGCTCGCAGCAAGGGTGCCGAGTTGTCTCTCGAATGGCGCCCGGCAACGGCTGTGAGTGTTGCAGCTTCGGCCGCCTGGACGGATGCCGAACTCGTAGAAGCCTTTCCGACGGGGAGCACCGCGTTCGGCGCGCCCGGCGATCCCTTGCCGTTCACCACGCGCTTTTCGGGCAATCTCGCGCTCGATGTTCAATTGCCGCAGGTCGCTGGCGTTGCAAGCTCGCTCGGCCTGTCTGCCAGCTACGTGGGCAATCGCACAGCGGACTTCACCGGATCCGCCGATCGACAGGATCTGCCGGCTTACACGCAGCTCGATCTCCACGCCCGGGCGGAATTCGGCGGATGGGCAACGGACCTGTTCGTGAACAATCTCACTGACAAGCGCGGCCTGCTGGGTGGCGGGATTGGCGGTTTTCCCGCTTACGCCTTCAACTACATCCAGCCGCGCACATTGGGTCTGTCGGTCACGCGCAGTTTCTAAGGAGCGGACAGATGCCGCGAACGTTGCTCAGCGGGTGCACGATCTTGTTATTCGCCTGCGTGTCTCATGTCGCTGATGCTCAGCCGGCAGCACAACTGGTGCAGCCTGCGCAAAGCGCCGTCCACCCATACTCGCTGGACCGAGTAACGCAGCGCACGCTGTACTCGAAGACAGGCAGGCGCTTCCAGGTCTCGATTGCTCTGCCGCAGGCGCCGTCACCCCCAGGCGGCTATCCCGTTTTGTACGTGCTGGATCCACAGACGTCCTTCGGCACGCTGACCGAGACTGTCCGCAACCATGAGTCGATGTTCGGGCCGGTGATCGTGGTGGGAGTCGGTTATGAGACCGAGGCAGAGCAGCGCAATCGAATGTTCGACCTGACTCCACCGGGCACTCGAGTGGACTCGCTCCCGGCGATGTTTCGCGAGGGCTCGGGCCCGCTCGGTGGCGCGGCTGCTTTTCTGGCTTTCATCAAGGAGGATGTGATGCCCGCGGTCGGAGCGACGGCGCATGTCGACGCGAATCGTCAAGCAATCTTCGGCCACTCGCTGGGCGGTCTGTTCGTTCTCTATGTGTTGTTCACTCAGCCCGAAACTTTCGATACGTACATTGCTGGCAGTGCTTCGATCTGGTGGAGCAACAAGCTTGTGCTGAGTGACTTGCCCGCGTTCAAGGCGCGTCTCACCGGGCACGCCTTGCACAAACGATTACTGATGACCATGGGCGCGCTGGAATACCAGACCAATCCTGAGGAATTGCGACTGATCAGGCAAATGAAGCTCGTCGGCGCCGAGGACCTGCCCCAGGCTGTCGACATGCTGGGCAACGCCGCTGCGCTGGCTCATGAACTGAAACCGCTCGCGGCCCAGGGTCTGGACGTGCAGTACGTAGTGTTTCCAGAGGAGACGCACAATTCCGTCATTCCAGCCTTCCTTGGCCGAGGTGCACGTTTCACGTTGAGCGGATGGTATCGCTAGCTGGACGGGTTACGGCGCCGTAGCTTCCTCACGTCTCTTCCTGCAAACGTTCCAGCTGCCGGGCGCGCGACGACCAGTCTCGCGCCTTGTCCTCACACCGGTTCGCATTCACAGTGAGCCCGGCTTTTCGCGCCGAGATCGCACGTTCGGTCCACAGCTTCGCCCTGTCGGCGGCCAGCGCTTGATCGCCGCGTGAACGCTGGCTGTCCTTGGGCCGACGCTTCGTCCTGTACACATTCACTCTCTTGCACCCTCAGGTGCGCTTCGTCACTGTACAACTCTTGTCCCGATTTGCTCGTGGATGATACGGCCTCAAGAGCGATGTGGTGCGTCGGCGCGCGATGAGTTGTAGAGGATCCGAACGTGTACAAGCGGTAAGTGAGATGTCGAAGCGCACGCCGCAAGGTACGCAAGCTTCCTACCCCATGCGCACCGTATGTGCCCTGACGGGTTTGAATCCGGTGACGCTACGCGCCTGGGAGCGGCGTTACGGCCTCATCGAGCCCGTGCGCACGCCGGGGGGTCACAGGCTGTACACGCAGGAGCAGGTCGATCAGATCAGCCGCGCACTCGCGATGGTCGAGCAGGGCACTTCGATCGGAGCAGCAGCGCGCACATTGCGAAGCTCCGCAGCGCGGGGAGCAACCGACGTCTGGACGGCGTTCCGCACTCAGATCATCGCGGCGATCGACAGATTCGACGAATCAGCGCTCGAGACGATCTATGAGTCGGCACTGGCGCTGCAGCCCATCGAGGCCGTGACGCGGAAACTTTTCGTGCCGGTGCTGGAGGAACTCGGGCGACGCTGGGCAACCGCGAAAGAAGGTTGGGTGGCGGAAGAGCATTTCTTTACGACGTACACGCGCAACAAGCTCGGCGCGCGTCTGCACCATCGCCGTCGCACGGCGCTGCGCTCGAGGTTGCTGTGTGCCTGCGCGCCCGGCGAGCAACATGAGCTCGGGCTGCTCTTGTTCGCTCTGGCCGCCCACGACAACGATGTCGGCTGCGTGCTGCTCGGGCCTGACATGCCCATGGCGGAGTTGGCGAGCGTATGCGGACGAGCTCGCTGCGACGGCATCACGATCTCCATGTCGACGCAGCCGCGGGCAGCGTGGCTCGAGGACGCGCTCCCGCAGCTGGTAGCGCAAGTCCGCAAGCCGGTTTTCATCGGCGGTCCTGCGTCCGCCGCGCACGTCGACGCGATAGCGCGCGCATCCGCCGTTGCGATTGGAGCAGACCTGTCGAATGGCTTGCGGCGAGTTCTGACCGTCCTCAGGCCTGCCGTAACACCTGCTCAGGCGCGGCGCGCCGCCTCGGCACGAGGCTCATCGAGCTGGAAAGCCTGACTCAACGGCAGGATCTGGTACAGCGCCGACAAACCGACCAGCGCATAGATGACGCGCGACAGCGCCGAGCCATCGCCGAATATCGCGGCGACCAGATCGAACTGTGCGAAACCGACCAGGCCCCAGTTGACGCCGCCGATGATCGTCAGTGTCAGCGTCACAAGGTTGAGCGTCTTCATGCGAGTCTCCGTGTCGTAGTGCTGGGTGAACTCCAGCGCCTCCTCGATGTTCCGATGTACAGCTTTGGAGGTTGGCCATCCTGCCAAATCACCCGTTCGGGTGATGGCCGCAGCCTGCGTCAAGCTGTCTGATTGCCGCTCCAACCGGATCAACAGCATCGAGGTGCAACAATGGAACGCGTCACGGGAATCGGCGGCTTCTTCTTTCGGTCCAAGGATCCGGCCGCCCTCGCACGATGGTACGAAGATGCGCTCGGCGTCACGATGACGCCGCGCGATTACGACGCAACGCCCTCGGGCGGCAAAGATCCCGGTTGAAAATCAGAGTCGAGTGGCGGGCACCGTGCCTGGAGGTATCGCGAGTCCGAACGGACCTCTACAATTGCGACGACGGTGCGCGCAGAGATGTTGCCAAAAGCGCGTGTCGGAAGCGACGAACAACAAAGCGGGAGTGTGCTCTTGAACAAATCGATCCGCGGACTGATGGCGTTGCTGTCCTCGATGACAGCTGTCGGTGTGGTACAGGCCAAGGACCTCTCGATTTATATTTCCGCGGACATGGAAGGAATCGCGGGCGTCGTCTCGGAGCAGCAGCTCGGACCCGAGGGCTTCGAGTACGAGCGGTTCCGGGAATTCATGACCGCGGAGGTGAACGCGGCCATCGAGGGAGCCACGCAGGCGGGCGCGACCCGCTTCGTCGTGAGCGATTCGCACGGCAATGCGCAGAGTCTGCTGATCGAGAAATTGCCGACGGCGGTGCGCGTCGTGCGGTCGTTCCCCCGTCCGCTGGAGATGATGCAAGGGATCGAAGAAGGGCATTTCGACGGCGCGATCCTGCTCGGCTATCACACGGCAACGACGAACCTGCAGGGCGTGCGTGCCCACACCATTTCCAGCGCCAAGTTGACGGCAGTTCGCTTGAATGGCACGCCCGCCTCCGAGGCGGCGCTCAGCTCGGCAATCGCCGGTCAGTTCGGCGTGCCGGTGATCCTGGTGACAGGCGACAGTGAAGTCGTCAAGGAGACCCAGGCACTCCTTGGCGACGTGGAAGGCGCCGTCGTGAAATGGCCGTACAGCTTTCATTCCGCGCAGACCCTGACCCCGCAGGCCGCGCGCGATCTGATTCGTACGCGCGCCGCGGCCGCGGTCCGGCGAATCGGGGACTTCAAGCCGCGCAAGCTCGAGGGCCCCGTCACGCTGGAGCTGAGTTTCAAGAACTATCGGCCGGTCGAAATGCTCGGCTACCTGCCGATCGTCGAGCGCGTGGACAGCCACACGATTCGCTACCGCGCCGCCGACATTCTGCAGGTCTCCAGGTTCATCGTTTTCGCGCTGGAATATCAGCCCGACCTGGCGCCGTGATCGTTTTGGCGCGCCGGCGTCGTTTACACCGGCATGATGCATCTCAATCGTCTGCTCACGCTCTCCCTGTCAGCTGTCTTGTTTGCCGCTTGCGGCGGCGGTAACGCCGATCAAGCGGCAAGCGTCGACCAAACCCTCCGGCAGGCCGCGGTACCCCAAGCCTTGTGTGACCTGCTGCCGCGCGCCGATGCAGAGAAGATCATGGGCAAGGCGCTGGTCGAGCGCAGGAATGACGATTGGGCGTGCCACTACGAGGATGCCAAGGGCACGGCCGGAACGGGCCTGATGCTCGATCTCTATGCGATCGAGGCGAGCGATCAATGCCGGCTGATGCGCGGGAGTGAGCCGTTGAGCGGTATCGGCAGCGAAGCGTGCATTACCATCGGGCAGCCCGTCGGGCTCTACACCACTGTCGCGTTCAAGGGCGGCGGCCGGACGTTCGTGGTGACGGCACCGGGAGAGGACAAAACGTCGGAACTGGCGACGGCAGTCGCAAGAGGGGTCTTGTCGAAGCTCGGTGTCTGACAGCGCTCATTGCAGCGCGTAGAGATTTCCATCCAGGCTGCCGACGTAGACGACGCCGCGGTCGACCGCCGGCGAGGACATGATTCCGCCGATGGAGATGAATCGGTAGAGATCGATGTACATGTCCTGGAAATCGCGAAACACCGGCGCGAACGCGTCGCGGTTGAAGCTGCCATCGGCGTTGAGCACCTTCATCGGATCGTTCTTCGACGCGTCGGTCTGAAAGCTCCAGGCGAGCGTGCCCGTCTTCGCGTCCACCGCGTACAGGCGGCCGTTGTGGCTGCCGAAATACGCCAGGCCTCCGGCCAGGGCCGCGGAGGAGAATACATAGCCCTTGGCATCGAAGTTGAATCGCAGCCGCCCGGTTTTCGCATCGAGCGCCATGAAGCGCGAGCTGTCGGAAGTCCCGGCGTAGACCAGCCCGTCGCGGACCGCAGGTGTGGTGTTCACCCAGGATTTGCTCGTGGGATAGTCCCATCGCTTCCGGCCCGTGGCCGCGTCGAGCGCATAGACATGGGCATCGCGGCACCCGACGTACACCACTGCGTCGACCACTGCGGCTGAGGATTGGAATCCCACCTGGTTGTGGATGTAATCGTCCTGTCCCGCATTGAACACCCACTTCTGCTGCCCGGTTTCCGCATCGATCGCATAGAAGTTGCCGTCCCAGCTGCCGATGTAAACGACGTTGCCCACGACGGCGGGCGATGCATGCACGACATCCTTCGTTGCGAACTTCCACTGGAGCAGGCCGGTACGCGTATCGATCGCGTACACGTTGCCGTCGCCGCTGCCGAAAAACACTTTGCCATTGGCCACCGCAGGCGAGGACGTGTAGACGTCGTATGCATCGGGCACTGTCTGCGCGGGTGAGGGATAGCCGTGCAGATTCTTCGCCTCGAACTTCTTCTCATGCTCGATGGCGTACACCCATTTGGGCTGACCATTGCCCGCATCGATGGCTGCGAGCGAGCCACTCGACGAAACGAAGTACACCACGCCGTCGGCGACAGCCGGTGAGGAGGCGACGGCCATGCGTGATTTGAAGTTCCACTTCTCCTTGCCTGTTTCCTGGTCGATCGCAAACAGGTGACCGCTGAGACTTGCGATGTAGACGACGCCGTCCGCGAGCGTCGGCGACGTGACGATCGGGCCTTCCGTCTTGAACGCCCACTTCACCCCGGTGAGCTTCACCGGGCCGGCGCCGGCGTAGACGCCGGTCCGTGCGTTGTCGCCGTGAAATGTGGACTGCGCCGAAGCGAGCGGCACAAACGCAAGGACCGGGATCAGCGCAAGAATAGTTTTCATGTGCACTCTAGAGCGATTGCAGATTCGCCGACTCCGCGCGCAGGTCGCGCAGAAACTGTTCCAGCTTGCGCAAACGCTCTGGCAGGCGAGCTTTGCCGGCCTTTGAGACGACGCGCGACGGCACGTCCTTGATGGAGTCTTCCAGCTCCCTGACCACCGCCGGTCCGTCCGGACTGCCCCCCTTCGGATCCACCAGCGCGAACGCGCGCACGACCCCGATCGCCCCGAGCCAGTCGAGCGCGTCGGCATCGTGAAGATAGATTGCTTCAGGCCCTTCCGGGTCGCGCCCGTACATATGCGTGCGGATGGCGCCGCGCACGGCTTCGATCTTCGACAGCGGAAAGCCCGTGCCCGCCAGCATCGACTCGACGATGCGCGCTGCTTCATCCTGATGATCGGCGCCGTGTTTACGGAACGGAGCGAAGGCGGCGACGTCGTGGAGATAGGCAGCTGCATAGAGAACATCGTCGTCCACGGCCACCTGGTCTGCTGCTGCGAGCTCTTTCGCCAGCTCATAGTCCCGCACGGAATGCGACAGTCCCCATGCGGGATGCTTCATGTTGGCGTCAACGAAGCGATGCACGGCGGCGCGCCAATCTCTTGTGCGCTCAATAGTCGGAGTGACCGCGTCGGCCGCGATCGCGGCGGGGCCGAAGCTCATGACCGCGAGCGCGGCGAGCAGTGCGAGACGGGTGCTGCGAGCGAGGATTGCGACTGGCACGTGACGCTCCCTGGTACGCGATGCGCGGACTCTACCGATTCCAGCCATCCCTTCATCAATTTGCGACGAAGAGGCTCACATCCACGATGAACCGACCGTCCGCGCGGATAACCGCCTCTTATGACGGCCATTAAAACCTTTAGTTACCGGCAACCCACGACCCCTGCCTAGAATTCCTCGCACGACTGGCCTGTGTGCACGAGGAGCGCCGTGAATCGCAGAGACTATCTTCGATCGACCGCGTCGGCATTCATGTTGGCCTCCGTGCCTGTCGCACCCGCCGCGCTGGCTGCTCCCTCCGAGGAATCCACCGAGCCGAAATTCGCGCCGCAGGTGAAGTACGACGTCCGCATCCCGATGCGCGATGGCGTGCATCTGAGCGCGTCGCTGTACCTGCCGCGCGGTCTCAACGCGCCACGTCCCGCAATCTTCTCGCTCATTCCATACACCTCGGACCGCTACCATCCCGAGGGTATTTCACTTTCCGAGAACGGCTACCCGTACCTGGCCGTGGACATGCGCGGGCGCGGCGATTCGGAAGGCGAGTTCTCGCCCTTCGTCACCGACATGGACGACGGTCGCGATATCGCGAACTGGATCGCCAAGCAGCCCTTCTGCAACGGCAAGGTCGGCATGTGCGGCCTGTCCTATGTGGGCTACACGCAGTGGGGCACGGTGCGCGGCGATTCTCCCGCCCTTGCCACGATCGTGCCTTCGGCGCCGTGCTTCGTCGGCTTCGATTTTCCGATCCGCTACAACATTTTCTTCAACTTCGTGACCACGTGGTTCGCCCGCGTCTGGGGGAACACGTCACGGGAGCTCGTCTACAACGATGGCATGTACTGGCAGCGGGAGTTTCTGCGCTTCCTCGAAGCCGGGCTGCCGTTCCGCAAGCTGCCCGAGTATTTCGGCATGGACTCCAAACCGTTCGACGAATGGATGCAGCATCCGCACCAGGACGAGTACTGGGATCGCGCCAATCCGACGCCCGAGCAGTTCGCGAAGCTCACCATTCCGGTGCTGTCGCTGTGCGGCGCCTACGACGGCGATCAGCTGGGCACGCTCGAATTTCATCGCCAGCACCTCAAGTACGCCGGCGACAAGGCGCAGCATTACCTGGTGATCGGCCCCTGGGGACATATCGAGGTCCGCTTTCCGAAAGCCGAGTTCTTCGGCATCAAAGTCGGCCCGGACAGCGTCATCGATATGAAGAAGCTGCATCGCGACTGGTATGCGTGGACGATGGAAGACGGCCCGAAGCCCGACTTCCTGCAGAAGAAGGTCGCCTACTACGTGATGGTGGCCGACAAGTGGCGTTATGCCGATACGATCGAGGGCGTCACCGCGCGGTACGAAACGCTGCACCTGCATTCCGACGGCAACGCCGACAGCGTCTACAACTCCGGAACGCTCGCGCCGAAGCCGGCGCGTAAGGCGGAGCCCGATCATTTCATCTATGACCCGCGCGACCTCGGCGTCGCCAGGCTCGAGACGACGCTCACGCAATCGCATCTGCTCGACCAGACGATGGTGCTCGCCAAGGTCGGCGGCAAGCTCGTGTATCACACCGAGCCGTTCGAGAGCGATACCGAGGTCAGCGGCTTCTTCAAATTCACGGCGTGGATCGCGATCGATCAGCCGGACACGGATTTCCTGGTGTCAATCTATGACATCGGTGCGGACGGATCGAGCATGTTCCTGACCGAGCAGCACATGCGTGCGCGCTATCGCGAGAGCCTGCGCGTGGAGAAGCTGATCGATACGAAGGAGCCGCTGCGCTACGAGTTCGACCGCTTCTTCTTCATCTCGCGGCTGATCCGGAAGGATCACCGGCTGCGGCTGGTGTTCCGCTCGAACGAGGGCCTGGGCTGGCAGAAGAACTACAACAGCGGCAAGCCGGTGGCGGACGAGACCATGGCCGATGCGCGCACGGTGACCGTGCGGCTGTTCCACGATGCTGCGCATCCGAGCACGCTGAGCATCCCGATCGGTCAGCCGGCAGGCTGACCCGAGGAGCGGTTGGCGGCGCGCGCGATCTCTCTGGCGATCGTCGCCATGCTGAAAGGTTTGGCGATCACACCGTCGGCCTTGGCGGCGATGGCCGATCGAACGTTGCCCTCGGTGGTCGCGCCCGTGATCAACAGGACGATCGTCTCGCTGCTCGCTGCGCGGATCTTCGCGAGCACTTCCAGCCCGGACAGCCCCGGCATCTCGATATCGAGGCATACGATGCCGGGCTTGTGGCGCTCGAAAGCGGCCACGGCCTTCGAACCGTCGCGGACTTCGGTCACGTCGGTGAAGCCCATCCGCCGCAGGATCCCGCTCAGGAGGCTGCGCGTCACGGCGTCGTCGTCGGCGACCAGGACGGATTTGCTGGTCGGCAGCTCTGCGGAGTCGGGTTTCACGCGATGACCTCGGCGATTCGGGCGGAGCAGCCGCGAGTATAAACGGCAGTGGAACCCAGCCGCGATCCGACAGTTCAATCGAAATGCGAGTTTCACTGTTGCGGTATGCAGCGGTCATAGGGTTCACCGCGTGGCACGCCATGCCAGCAATGTCCCAAACGGCCACGGAACAGGTTGCGGCTGCGCCCACGCAGGACCTTGCCGGCTTCGAGGGGCGCTACGAGTACCGCGACGGGCTGACACTCTTCATGGTCGCGAAGGGTGAGGAGCTGGTGGCGATCATCGGTGGCTCCAAGTATGTGCTGCGCGCTTCGCGCGCCGACACCTTCATGAATCCCGCCGGAGACTCGATTCCCTTTTTGCGTGATGCGGGCGGACGCATCGTCGCCTTCAAGGAATATGGCGCAGCATTCGCACGACTTTCGTCGATCGTTCCCGAAGACGTGCGCCTGCTCCTGCAGCCACGTCCACCGGGGCCGCGTGGGTTGCCCGCGGAATACAAATACCAGCGGCCCGCGCGTCTGCCCGATGGCATCGAGGTCGGCGCCGCCGGACCGGGGACGATCACGCCAGACGTTGCTGAGCGACTCGTGCAAGGCGTCATCGATGGCGCTTACCCTGACGTTCGTTCGATCCTCGTCTATCACCAGGGAGCGCTGCGGCTCGAAGAGTACTTCTACACGTTCACCCGTGATCGGCCGCACGAAATGCGGTCCTTGACCAAGAGCGTAATCGCACTTCTCGCGGGCGCTGCCGTGGATCGCGGCCTGTTGCGAGCCGATGAGCCGGCGCTCGCGCGTCTGCGCTATCCGCAGCCGAAGAACCCCGATCCAAGGAAGGAGCAGGTGACGCTGCGCCACCTGCTCAGCAATCAGTCCGGCCTTGCTTGCAACGAACACGACCGCAACTCGCCGGGCAAGGAAACGAATCTGTTCGAGACCGACGACTGGGTACAGGCTTTCTTCGATGTGCCGATGGTGGCCGATCCTGGGAAGACGGGGAGCTATTGTTCGGGCGGCTTCTATGCCGCCGGGAAAATGATCGAGCACGCCGCAGGAAAGTCGCTGCCGGTGTTTGCGCACGAAGCGCTCTTCGCGCCGCTGGGGATGCAACGCAGCGACTGGCGCTGGGACTTCACGCTGGACCGCAAGCAGCGCAACGAGTTCGGCCAGATCTATCTGAGGCCGCGCGACATGCTGAAGCTGGGCCTTCTCATCCGCGATCGCGGCGTGTGGCAGGACAGGCGTGTTTTGTCTGCCTCGTGGGTCGATGCGGCCGTCTCGAGTCAGTCGCGGGTCGACAACAGCGACTACGGTCTCGGCATCTGGCATCGGTGGTACGCCGTGCGAACTCCGAACGGCGATCAGCGCGTGGATACGATCATGCTCTCCGGGAACGGCGGACAGAAGGTGTACGTCGTGCCGGCGCTCGACCTGATCGTCGTTTCCACGGGCAGCGCCTACTTCGTGGAATCGCCGCTGAACGAGATGATGTCGGGCGTGCTGTTGCCAGCGCTGCTACGCGCCAGCCAGCGCTGAGTCGCGTCGCGAACCCGACCGTTTATCGGCCCAGGTGCTCGCGCACTTTCGCCGCCGAATTGCCGACCACTCTGACGGCGTCCTTGATTTCCTCAGGCGTCTTGTTCAGCGACTTCGACCAGTTGCGCAGCTCGTCGGAATCGTTCACGTCGATGCGATCGCGGTCCTGCTGGCCGCGTTTCGATTTGTCGTCTGCCATCTCTCGACCCTCGGGTTGGATACTGGGACAACCGTCGCGGTGCTCAGCCGGTTCCGTCTACCGACAACGCAGCTCTCCCTCAGTCGGCGGCAGCGCGGTCTTCGCCCTCATCACGCCGCACTCGTTCGAGATAGGTGTACAGCACGACTGCGTTGTCGCGATTCCTCTGCTCGGTGCGTGCTGCCTCGAGCAGGCGCTTCAACAACTCGACCTGGGATTCCGGCGGGAGTTTGGCGAGCCGTTCCCGGCCACCATAAGACACCATTACACGGCACTCGCCGCAGGCAACTTCCACCAGGCCTGCCCAATGGCTCCGGAACAGGATATCCGCGTCTCCCTCGCAACGAAGGCTGGTCCATGTCGCTGCGCTGCGCGTCATTGGCTCACATCTCCGCTCTTGCTGTGTCGCTGCGTGCTAAATCCCTGTCGTGCCACCGCGGTTCCGAAGCACGGCTGCGCACGAACTACAGTTTCACCATCTTCATGCCGCGTTCGGAGTAGCGCGGTCCCGCTGTCCTGCCCTTGGGCGCCGCTGCGTCGAGGGCGGCGACATCTGCATCGCTCAACGTTACCTCGGGTGCAGCAGCCGAATCTCGCATCGTCGCGCGGCGCTTGACGCCGGGAATCGGCACGACGTCCGCGCCTTGCGCGAGCAGCCAGGCGAGTGCGATCTGCGCATTGGACACGCCGTGCCGCTGCGCTACCGCCGTGATCGCATCGACGATCGCCAGGTTCCGCGGCAGATTCTCGGCCGAATAACGCGGATCGTTGCGTCGCCAGTCATCGGCAGGCAGGTCATCGAGGCTGCGAATGCCACCGGCGAGAAAGCCGCGGCCGAGCGGGCTGTACGGCACGAAGCCGATGTTCAGCTCGCGGCATGTCGGGAGAATGTCCTCCTCGACGTCGCGCTCCCAGATCGAATATTCGGTCTGCAATGCCGCGATCGGATGCACGCTCGCCGCCCGCTTTAGAGTGTCGGCGCCGGCCTCGGAGAGTCCGATGTGCCGCACTTTGCCTTCCTTCACGAGTTGCGCCATGCCGCCGACCGTCTCTTCGATCGGCACCTTCGGGTCGACGCGGTGCTGGTAGAACAGATCGATCGTCTCCAGCCCCAAGCGCTTGAGCGAGCCTTCGCAGGCGCGGCGGGCATTCGCCGGCGAGCCGTCCAGGCCGCTCATCTGGTTGCCGTTCCAGCTCATCGCGAACTTGGTCGCGATGATCAGCCCTTTGCGCTTGCCTTTGATGGCTGCACCGACCAGCTCCTCGTTGGTGAAGGGACCGTACAGCTCAGCCGTGTCGAAGAACGTAATGCCCAGGTCGATCGCCTCGTGGATCGTGGCAATGGATTCGCTCCGATCTGCAGCGCCATAGGAGATGTTGCCGCCGCTGATCATCGGCATGCAGCCGAGCCCCAGAGCGGATACTTCGAGCGAGTCGCCGAGCGTTCGATACTTCATGTGACTTCTCCGATGGCGGCCGGCGCCTTGACCGACTTCAGGTCGAGCACCACGGAGACGTAGTCGTCCGGTGCATCGCGAGGAATGTCATGGCGGGTCGGCAGTGCTTTGACGGTCCACGCAGGATCTTTCTGCAGCGCTTCGTAAGTGGAGCGGAAGGGTGTCTCGGGCCATTCCGAAGCATAGACGAACACTTTTTCCCGAACCTCCTGCCAGCGACCGGTGAGGCGAATGGCTTGCGTGAACGTCGTCAGTGGATGAGGAGCGCAGCGATTGTCGAGATGCTCCGGCGGCGCGACGCCGCAGCCGTCTGCTTTGGAACGATCCAGCGCCAGCTGACGATAGCGATCGCCTGCGAGGTCCCACCACGATTCGCCATCTCGCGGCACGAAGGCATCGACATAGACCAGGCTCGCGATGCGCTCGGGCAGCCGATCGGCAACCCCGGTGATCACGAAGCCGGCGTAGCTGTGCGCGCAGAGAACGATGTCATTCAGCTGCTCGTAGCGCACTACGTTGATCACATCTTCTATATGAGTGTCGAGATTGATGGCACCTCGCGCCAGGTGCGACCGCTCACCCAGCCCGGTGAGTGTGGGCGTAAACACCTCATGACCTCGCGCGCGAAGTTTTCTCGCGATGGGAGCTAGCGCCCAGCCTCCGTGCCACGCGGCGGCAACCATTACGATCTGGGTCATCCGAGTCCATCCTTACAATTCATGTGGCAGTATTTGCAGCGCGCAGCGGCAGCGCTTGCAACGTAAGACTTACACACGCGTCATTGCCCGGGCAGCAGAAGATTGTCGGGCGAGTTGACAGTGGTATGGATCTTGCTCCCTCGGAGAGACGTTTGACGACTCCAGGCACGCAGCGGACACATGGCGATAGCGAAGATTTGCATCGTTGGGCTCGAAGACTACGCCATGCTGACGGGCGACAGCTCGTATGGCTACGTCGGCGGCGAATCGGTTCAGCACATTCTGCTCGCGCGCGCGTGGCGCGATCTCGGGCTCGATGTCTCGATCGTCGTGCATGATCACGGCCAACCGCGCGTGACTACAATCGATGGCATTCGCGCCATCACCGCCTATCGCAAGGGCGAGGGCATCCGGATGGTGCGATTCTTCCATCCGCGGCTGAGCAGCGTGGTGAGTGCCATGCGTCAGACCGATGCGGATGTCTACTATCAATCGCCGGCGGGGGCGTGGTCGGGCGTCGCTGTCTGGTACGCAAAGCAGGCCGGCAAGCCCTCGATCGTGCGCATCGCCGGAGACAACGATTGCCGGCGCGGCCAGCAGCCGATGAAGCATCGACGCGATCGCTGGCTGTTCGACTACGCCATCCGCAACGCCTCGGTGCTGGCGGCGCAGACCGAGAAACAGCGCGAGTTGCTCGTCCAGAACTATGGAGTGCGCAGCGAAATCCTGAACATCGCGGTCGACGCCGCCAATCCGGCCGCGGCGCGCAGCAAGGACATCGACGTGCTGTGGGTCGGCAACTATCGGCACGTGAAGCGGCCGGACATTCTGCTGGAGCTCGCGCGCCGGCTTCCAAACTATCGTTTCGTCATGGTCGGCGGCAGCGTGCCGCACGGCGAAGCCTACTTCGAGCGCATCGCGGCCGAGGCGAAGGCGCTGCCCAATGTCGTCATGACCGGCGCCGTCCCCTATGACGCGGTCGGCGAATGGTTCGAGCGCGCGCGTATTCACGTGAACACTTCGGATTCCGAAGGGTTTCCGAATACGTTCCTGCAGGCCTGGATCCGTTCCGTCCCCGTCGTGTCGTTCTTCGATCCGGACGGCCTGATCGAGCGGCGGGAGCTGGGCCGGCGCTGCGTCGCTACCGACGACATGTGTGCCGCAATCGATGAGCTGCTGCGCAATCCTGCCGCGGGCGACGCCATCGGCGAACGCGCGCAAGCGTTCGTCAGCAGCCAGTACTCGGCGCGGCACATCGCCCTCCAGTATCTCGAGCTGCTCGAGCGGCGCGGGGCGTTGCCGCTCGAATCGAAGCTCGACGATCGCTCGATCGACGCGGTTCGCGAGCTCTAGAAGAATCGGCCATGGGAAGCGCAAGCACAGGTATCGCGGCCGCGCCGCTGTCAGCGGCGCAGGCATGCGACACAGGCATGCGTGCCCTGTTCGTGCTCTCGAGCCTGGCGCGGGGCGGCTCGGAAACCAAGGTCGTGCGCGTCGTCAACTCGCTGCGGGCGCGCGGGATATCGACGGGAGTGGCGTATCTGAATGCACCGGAAGATCTGCGCGCAGAGCTCGATCCGGCTGTGCCCGCGTGGCATCTCGAGCGTCGCGGCAAACTTTCCCTCTCCGCCATCGGCGCGCTGCGCTCCATCGTTCGCAATCACAAGCCGGATGTCGTGCTGGCAGTGAACCTCTATCCGGTGCTGTACATCGCGGGCGCCGTGCTCGGGATGACAAAGCGCCCGCGCACGGTCGGCCTGATCAATACCTCGGAGTTTCGCGCGGGCACGCAATGGCAGGCTTCGCTGTACCGGCCGCTCTTGCGGCGCTTTGACCGCACGGTCTATGGCAGCGAATCGCAGCGTGTGCATTGGCAGTCGATGCTGCGCTATCCAAGCGAACGATCCATGGTCCTCTATAACGGTGTGGATCCGGCGCACTTCGCGCCCGACGAGACGGATGTCCGTCGCAACGAGGAACGGCGCCGGCTCGGCGTGCCGCCGCACGGCTTCGTCGTGGGCACGGTGGGCCGGATGGCGCCGGAAAAGAATCAGGCCGTGCTGATCGATGCGGTAGCGGAACTGCGACGTCGCGGGATCGAGGCTTCTCTGCTGTTCATCGGTGACGGCGCGCTGCGCGGCGAGCTGGAGCAACGGGCAACTGCGCTCGGCATCCGGCAGCACGCAATTTTTGCGGGCAAGGTGAGCGATGTGCGGCCGGCGCTCTGCGCGATGGACGTCTTCGTGCTGCCGTCCACGCAAGTCGAGACGTTCTCCAATGCAGCGCTCGAGGCGATGGCGATGGGCAAGGCCGTCGTGCTGAGCGAGATCGGTGGCGCCACCGAGATGGTGAGCAACGGTATCGATGGCTTCACGCTCGACAGAACGCAGCTCGACTCCAGGCTCGTGCCGCTGCTCGCGGAGCTGCACGCGAAGAAGGAACTGCGCGAGCGCATCGGCACAGCCGCGCGCGAGCGTGTGTTGCGCGAGTTCTCGCAGAGCGGCATGGTCGCGGGATATGCGACGCTCATCGACGAGCTCGGGCAGGATGCGTAGTCGGCAGTTCCTCTTCGACTTCCTGGCGTTGTCGCTCATCCTGATCGCGCCGTTCGTCATTCTTCTGGGGCATCACGGCTACGCGTATTCCAAGCCAGAAGTGGTGCTGATTTTCGCCGTTACGACCACGGCCGCGGCAGTACTGGCACTGGTGGTCGGTCTGACTGCCCAATGGATGCGCATCGCGGTGCTGGCGCTGCTGCTGGCGCTGTTCATCGATGTGCACGTCACTCTGCCGAGGTTGTCCGCCATCCTGATTCTGTTGCTCTACCTGGCCACCGCGGCGGTGCTCGGCCTGCTGCTGTGGGTGCTGCGCGAGCACGCCACTAAAATCCTGACCGTCACTTTCGTTACGTTGATCGCGCTGACGATCTTCACCGCCGATCCCAGCCCGAATCGCGTGTCTCATGAAGCCAAGTCGACCGCGACCAGTGCCGGTGACGCGCCGTTGTTCATCCATCTGCTGCTCGACGAGCACATCGGCGTGGAAGGCCTGCCGCGGGAGATTCACGGCGCACGCGAGCTGCGTGCCGAGCTCATCAGGTTCTACACCGAACACGGCTTCCGGCTGTTCGGCGGAGCGTACAGCCAGTACGCGAACACGTTCGACGCCGTTCCCAATCTCCTGAACTTCGCTTCCCGCGACGTCAGCCGCGTTTACCTCGCGCCGGGGAGCGACGAGCGCGAATGGCGCCTCAAGGAGTCCGCCTATTTCAAGATGCTGCAGGATCGCGGCTATCGCCTGCACGTGTATCAATCCACTTACATGGAGCTGTGCCACGTCCGCGACGTGAATCCGCAGAGCTGCACGACCTACCCGGTGGCGAGTCTCGGCACGATCCAGGATCTGGATTTGCGCGCAGGCGAAAAGGCCCGCTTCGTGGTGAGCGCGCTGCTGGCGCGCTCGCACACGCTGCGAGCGCTGGACGTCGCGTATCGGCGCCTGGTGCGTGCGCCGCTCGCGCGCATGGGACTGAGCACGCCGGTCTGGAAGGCGGACCCGCCGAGCTTCGGCCCGCTGCCCATCCCGCAGATGTTCGAGCGGCTCACCGAGGATATTCTGCAGCATCCGCGCGGCCACGCCTACTTCGCGCACCTCATCATGCCGCACTACCCGTACGTCTACGACAGTCACTGCGCGTTGCGTCCGCGCTCCGAGGACTGGCTCACCAATCACATCACCTCGCCTGACGAGCTCGTCTACAACACGCAGCAGAGCAGGGAGCGGAAGTACGAGCTCTATGCCGACCAGGTTCGCTGCGCGCTCACGATGATCGATCGTCTGCTGGACAAGCTGGAGAGTCGCGGCCTGCTCGAGGACGCGACGTTCATCGTCAACGGCGATCACGGATCGCGGATTCCCACGCATTTCCCCGATGGCGCGACGCTCGCGGGGGGCGTGCTCACGGACAGCGACTACAGCGATACCTTCTCGACGCTCTATGCGATCCGCAAACCCGGCGTCGAGCCGGGCTACGTGCCGGAGCCGGCCCTCGTCGTGAATCTGCTCGACCATCACTTCGCGGGGGAACCCTTGCAGCAGGAGAGTAGTTGTAGGGTGTTCCTTGTGGCCAAGGATGGTCGCAGCACGCTTAAGACGGTGAATCCCAGGTTCTGTGCACGTAACGCAGTTAAGTGACCGGGGCTGGAGTACAGATTCACCTGACGTCTCAATTGCGCGACGCGCCGCTGTCGCGGAGCCGAAAGGGGTCGAATTGATGTCGAGGCAAAAACGCCTGATCGTGACGTGGATTGCAGCGCAGCTGCTCATCTTCTCGGCGTCCGCGCACGCCTATCTCGACCCGGGCACCGGCAGCATCCTGGTGCAGAGTCTGCTCGCCGGCATAGCCGGTGCAGCCGCGGTGGTCAGCCTGTACTGGCAGCGCGTCAAACGGTTCTTCGCAGGTCGCAAGCACTCGAATGACGACAGCAACACCAGTGCATCGCGCACTGACAACGAACACTCCTGACGAATTGGTGATCACTGCCGAGCCGGGCTCGTTCCGCGACCCCGGCGGCCGGATCTATTGGTTCGGCGATCGCGTGCTGCGCACGGTGATGCCGTCGGCTGCAGCCGATTTCGAATACGTCGAATCGACCGGCCTGATCGAGCAGCTCGTCCGCAAGGGAATGCTCATCGGGCAGACGAACGCATCGCCGGCGCTGCTCGGCGATGCCGCCAGCGGCGCGCGCTACGTGCTCGAGCACCCGAAGCTCGACTTCATCTCGTATCCGTACGAGTGGCCATTCGCGGCCTTGCGGGCGGCCGCCTTGCTGCAGCTCGACCTCTATCTCGAAGCACTGAAGCACGACGTGACGTTGTCGGACGCAACTGCGTACAACATCCAGTTCGACGGAGTGCAACCGATCTTCATCGATCGCCTCTCGTTCCGCCGTTACGTCGACGGGCAGTTCTGGCTCGGCCATCGCCAGTTCTGCGAGCAGTTCCTGAATCCGCTGCTGCTGCGTTCGATGCTCGGCATTCCACACAACGCGTGGTACCGGGGATCTCCCGAAGGCATCGGCGCGGCGGAGCTCAACGCGCTGCTGCCGCTGCGACGCAAGTTGTCATGGCGCGTGCTGACGAACGTCGTGATGCAGGGATCGCTGCAGAAAACCAAGTCCAGCGATGCGCAGAAGGCGAAGAGCGACCTGCGCCTGCCGAAGAACGCGTTCGCCGGAATGCTGCGCGGCCTGCGCTCGTGGGTCGAGTCGCTCCGTCCCGCCGATCGCAATCCGACGACGTGGCAGGAGTACGCCAACCAGACTTCGTATCGCAGCACCGAGGCCGAGGCGAAACGCAACTTCGTGATGCGCTTCGTGCGCGAGTGCAAGCCGCGCACCGTGTGGGACATCGGTTGCAACACCGGCGACTACTCGGTCGCTGCGTTGCAGGCGGGTGCGCGCTCGGTCGTCGGCTTCGACTTCGATCAGGGTGCGCTCGACCTGGCGTTCAGCCGCGCCAAAGCGGAGCGGCTGGCTTTCCTGCCGCTGTTTCTGGACGTCACGAATCCGGCTCCCGACCAGGGCTGGGGTCAGAGCGAGCGGCGTGGCTTCAAGGCGCGCGCGACGGCCGACGGCGTCCTCGCGCTCGCGCTGATTCATCACGTCGCGATTGCGCGGAACGTGCCGCTCGATCAGGTGCTGTCGTGGCTGACCGGCCTCGCACCGCGCGGCGTGATCGAGTTCATCCCGAAGACCGATCCGATGGTGGTCGAGCTGTTGCGCCTGCGTGAGGACATCTTCGATCAGTACACGGAAGACAACTTCGTGCGCTGCCTGCAGCAGCGCGCGCGGATTCTCGCCAGCGAGACGGTGTCGGCCAGCGGCCGCAAGCTCTTCATGTTCGAGCGGACGGCTGCCGCGTGATTGGCATCGAATTGAAACACAGCACCTTTACGATCCGCGCAGAGTGCTGCTGAGATCGTGTCTGCAGCGGCACCCGCCGCATGCAGCACATCTTTCGCGCAAGACTCACCAGCTTCGCCGCCGTCTGGCTCCTTGCGGGCATCCTGATCGCGGTCGTCCTCGGGCCCGGGGCCGGGATCCTGACCGGGCTGGCCATCGCCCTCGGCTTTGTATCTTTGACACCCCGCCATGGAACCTCCCGGGGCCGACAGCCATTACGCAAACGACCGACTCCGCGGCGGGCGGAGCAGGCTGCTGTGCGGGAAAGAGGCGAATGCAGAACCAGCAACTCACGGCGTACGGACCGAAGAAGTCCGTATTCAGGAAACTCGTCAACGGATTCTTGAAGGCGCTCCGGATGCTTCCGGAGAACCGCCCGGGCGACCGGCTGCTTTCGTATGCCCGCTTCGTCGCGAGCCATGGCCGCCTGCCTTCGGACGAGACGCGCTTCAACGACGTGCTGTACAAGCTGAAGACGTCCGACGAGATCCTGGATCCGTTGCGCGTCTTCATCTCGGACAAGGAATTCGTCAAGGTCTACATCAAGGCCACGGTCGGCGATCAGTACAACATTCCGACGCTCGCCGTGCTCAAGAGCCGGCAGGAAGTCGACAACTACGACTTTCCCGCGAGCTGCTGCGTCAAGGCGACGCACGCCAGCGGGCGAGTCATCCTGCGCAAGCCGGGTGCGCCCATCGACAAGGCGCAGATCAAGACCTGGTTCGACGTCAACTACTACCGCCTGCGGCGCGAGGCGAACTACAAGACGCTCAAGCCGAAGGTCATCGTCGAACCGCTCCTGTTCGACAGCGACAACGTCGAGGACTACCGGTTCTTCTGCTTCAACGGCAAGGTCAAGATGATCATGATCGACATGAACATCCGCGACAAACCGGCGCGCCGCCGCCTGCTGTTCGATGCCAACTGGAGCGTGTTGCCGTTCTCGATGGGGTATCCCAAGGCGGCGGAGTCGGTGCCGCGCCCGGCGAACTTCGACGAGATGCTCGACGTGGTGCACCGGCTGAGCCGGCCGTTCGGTTTCATCCGCGTCGATCTCTACAGCAACGGCAATCAGCTGTTCGTCGGCGAGCTCACCAATACCCATGCGGATGCGTCACAGAACTTCATTCCGCCGTCCGCCGAGTCCGCGGCCTCGGAGCTCATTTTTCACTGACCGGCCGCAGCTGCAGCAGGTCCCATAGATTCCCGTAAAGGTCGCGGAAGACGGCCACCGTGCCGTAGCTCTCTTCTTGCGGCTCGCGCGCGAAAACGACGCCTCGCTCCCGGTAGCGCCGGTAGTCGCGCCAGAAATCGTCGGTGTGGAGAAACAGGAATACCCGGCCGCCGGTCTGGTTGCCGATGCGCGATTCCTGCTCCGCTCCGACCGCTCGTGCGAGCAAGAGCCGCGACTGCGTCGCGCCAGGCGGCGCCACCAGGACCCAGCGCTTGTTCTGCGATTCGATCACCGTATCTTCGATCAGCTCGAAATCGAGCGTTCCGACAAAGAACCTGATCGCCTCGTCGTAATCGCGCACGACCAGCGACACGTATCCGATCGACTGTTGCATCGACCGACCTTAGTGTGCCGGTCCGCTCAGCGTCAATGACCTAGCTTGGTGAACACGTCGACCAGCCCGATCACGGCCGGGCCGATGGTCACCAGGAAGAACGAGGGGAACAGGCACAGCACCAGCGGAAAGATCATCTTGGTGCCGATCTTGGCGGCCTTTTCTTCCGCGGCCTGGGTGCGCTTGTCGCGGAATTCCTCCGAGTACACCCGCAGCGCGTCCGCGACGCTGGTGCCGAAGCGCATGGTCTGCACGAGCAGAGCCGTCAGTCCGCGGATGTCGTCCAGGCCGGTGCGGTCGGACAGGTTCTTCAGGGCGACGCCGCGCTCGACGCCGGCGCGCATCTCGGCATTCACCAGGGCCAGCTCTTCGCCCAGCTCGGGATGACTGACGGTCAGGTCGTCGGCAACGCGTTGCAGGGCAGGCGCCAGACCCAGTCCCGACTCGACGCACACGACCAGCAGATCGAGCGCATCCGCGAAGCCTGCACGCAATGCGCGCTGGCGCTTCTCCACCTCGCGATCGAGCCAGATGCTGCAGGCGAGAGAGCCGAAGTAGCCAGCCAGAACGGCAAACAGCAGCAGCTTTTGCGTCGTCAGCGTGGGGAACAGCGGCGATGCGAGCAGCACGGCCAGCGGCAGCAGAACGATCGCGACACCCTTCGCGCCGTAATACAGCGTTGCTGCATTCGCTGAGCGGTAGCCCGCATGAATGAGCAGGCGCGAGACTCGCTTGCGCTCCTGGTCCCTCCGGGGTCCGATGAGTGCGGCGAGCGGGCGCAAGCGATCTGCCAGTCCATCCGACACCGATGATTGCTGAGCCTCGTCCGGGCTCACCTGCTGCACGCGACGTCGCACCGGATCGAGCAGCGCGGCTGCAAACGAGGACATGCCGAGCGTGAGCACGAAGACTGCTCCCGCAACGAGGACGATGAACAGCACGGCGGAGTTGCCCAGCGCGCTCTGCACGGTCGTGAGAATTGCATCCACGGCAAGCCTCCTAGACGTCGATCCGCACGAGCCTGCGGATCCACAGAATGCCGATCGTTCCCATGACGACGGCCGCCGTGATCAGCGTGGCGCCCTTGGGGTGCTTGGTGAGCAGGTCGACGTATTCGGGATGCAGGACCCACAGCAGGGCGAACAGCGTGAGCGGCGTGAGCGCGAGGATCCACCCCGACAAGCGGCCTTCGGCCGACAATGTTTTCACGCGGCGCTGGAAGCGGAAGCGTCCGCGAATGACGGTGCTGATGCGCCCGAGGTTCTCTGCAAGGTTGCCGCCGGTCTCGCGCTGAATCATCACGGCCGTGATGAAGGCAGTCAGCGTCACGCTCGGCACGCGCTCGAGCAGGCCGAACAGCGCGCGGCGCGGATCGTTGCCGTAACTGATGTCCGCGAACGTCAGCTCGAACTCGCGGGCGATCGGATCCTGCATGTCCTCGGACACGAGCTTCAGGCAGCGGTTGAACGGGTGCCCGGCCTTGAGCGCGCGCTGGATGACGTCGATCGCTTCGGGCATCTGTTCTTCGAACTGCGCCATGCGCTTGGCTCGCGCGCGCAGCACGCTCAGATACGGCAGCAGCAGTCCCACCGTTCCGGCCATCGCGGCGACCTGCCAGAGGCGGGACAGAGTCCACCCGAGGAGGATGCCGCTGATTGCCAGTCCCACCGACACGAGCACGACGCGATAGGAGGGCGTGTCGCGACCGGCCTGCTCGAGCATGCGTCGCAGCCACTCCATCCCCGGCACGGATTCCAGCGATCGCTCGAGCGGCGACAGCTCCCGCAGATACTTCTCCCGCAGCAGCGACTTCAGCTCGGGACCGGCCTCGGTCTGTGCCAGCCGATCGAGCCGCGAGGCGATGCGTTTGCGCATCTTGCGGGACTCGCTGAAGACCGGCACCACCGTCCCCTGCAGCAGCAGGAACACCGCGCCGAATACCAGCAGCAGAAAGATCCAGATGGCGTTCGGCATGGCGCTCATCTCCTGACGAACAGCGCGTCGTCGTCGCGCCTGAAGAGCTCGACGGGCAGCTCGATACCGCGTGCATGCATGTCCTTGAGGAAGCCGGGCACGATGCCGGTCGAGCGCAGCTCGCCGAGTACGTTGCCATCGCTGTCCATGCCGCGCCGCTCGAACACAAACAGCTCGGTCGACGTGATGACGTCGCCTTCCATGCCGTTGATCTCCTGAACGCTGACCACGCGCCGGCGGCCGTCTTCCATGCGTTCCACCTGGATCACCACATCGATCGCGGACGAGATCTGCGCGCGCAGCGCTTTCACGGGAAAGCTGATGCCGGTCATCGACACCATGTTCTCGATGCGCCCGAGGGCGTCGCGCGGCGTGTTGGCGTGAATCGTCGTCAACGAGCCGTCATGGCCGGTGTTCATGGCCTGCAGCATGTCGAGCGCCTCGCCGCCGCGAACTTCGCCGAGCACGATGCGATCCGGCCGCATGCGCAGGCTGTTGCGCACCAGGTCGCGCTGCGTGATTGCGCCGCGGCCCTCGATGTTGGGCGGCCGCGTTTCCAGCCGCACCACGTGCGGTTGCTGCAATTGCAACTCGGCGGAGTCCTCGATGGTGACGATGCGCTCGTTGGTCGGGATGAAGCCCGACAGCAGGTTCAGCAGGGTCGTCTTGCCGGCGCCGGTACCGCCCGAAACGACCACGTTCAAACGCGCCTTGACGATTGCACCCATCGCCTTGGCGACGGCAGACGTCAGGCTGCCGAGCCTGATGAGATCGTCGATGGACAGCAATTCGACCGCGAAGCGGCGGATCGAGAGCACCGCGCCGTCGAGAGCCAGCGGCGGGATGATGGCATTGACGCGCGAGCCGTCCTTGAGCCGCGCGTCCACCATCGGCGAGGATTCGTCGACGCGACGCCCGACCGCCGACACGATGCGATCGATGATGTTGATGAGATGCGAGTCGTTGTTGAAAGTGATGTCGGTCAGCTCGAGCTTGCCGCGTCGCTCGACGTACACCTGCTGCGGGCCGTTGACGAGAATGTCGGAGACGGTCTTGTCCGCGAGCAACGGCTCGAGCGGGCCCAGGCCGAGCACTTCGTCCTCGATGCGGCGGATGATGGTCTGCCGCGAGGCCACGCTGAGCGGCGCCCGTTCCTCGGTGATGAGGTTCTCGCAGACCTCGCGGATCTGCCGGCGCGCATCGTTGTCTTCCACGCTCGCGAGCAGCGACAGGTCGAGCACTTTCAGCAGCCGCTCGTAGATCGATTCTTTCCACTCGCGCTCAGCCGGCGTCAGCAGCCGCGTGCGGTCGTCCTGGCCAGGTGCGCCGTCGCCGACCGTCCTGGCAGACCACTTCGCCGCCGCGGATTTCAATTCCGACATCGTCAGGCCCTCCCACTGAGCAGGTTCGAGAACGTGCGCGCGAGCACACCGGAGCGGGGCCGCGCTGCTGAGCCGCCGAGCCGCGTTTCCAGGTTCATGACGGCTTTGGTGATCGCTGCGCTGCGCGCATGGTCGAGTAGCGGCGTGCCGCTATTGATGCACTCGGAGACCAGCCTGAAGTCGTTCGGCACCAGCACCGGCTCGTTGCAGCTGAGTGCTTTCTGGATATCGGCGACGGAAATCGAAGCAGCCTTGTCGTAGCGGTTGACGACGATGCACAGCTGGTCGCGGGCAACTCCGCCTTCCGAGCGCAGCCATTGCACCAATCGGGTCGCATCTCGCAGCGCCGTCACGGACTGCTGCAGAACGATGACGATTTGTTGTGCGCGCTGGACGACCGTCGCGAGCACACCGTCCACGCGGCGGGGCAGGTCGACGATCAGATGATCGTGCCCGCGCTGCGCAACGTCCAACAAACGCTCGACCGCGACGGGCGACAGCTCGCGTGTCTCGACTCGCTCGTCAGTGCCATGACTGAGAACGTGCAGGCCGCTGGCGTGCCGGGTGAAGTAGCCTTCGAGCGCGACTTCGTCGAGCCCGTCGAGGTTCTCCATGGCCTGCCAGACACCGCGTTGCGGGAACAGGTCGAGGTACAACGGCGCCGCGCCGAACTGCAGACCGAGATCGAGCAGCGCCGTGCGCTTCTTCGACTCGGCCGCCAGCATGTGCGCGACATTGCAGGCGAGGAGCGTTGCGCCGCAGCCGCCTTGAGCGTTGACGAATGCAGCAATCGCTCCTTGCGTCGATTGCGCCTGCGTCTGCCGCTCGCGCTTCACGCGCTCGAGCGCGATCAGCAGATCGTTCTTCACGACCGGCTCGGGCAACAGGTCGCGCGCGCCGGCTTGCATCGCCAGGCGCATCATGCTCATGTCGCTCGAAGTGCCGACGACGATCAGCGCGGTCTTGCGTTCCAGGTGCCGCGCGGCGACCGCTTCCAGCTCCTCGCGCCACAGATGGCTGAGATGCAGGATCAGAACGTCGGGCAGCTTCTCCACGTAGTGCAGGGGATCGGCATGCCCATTGCTGTTCATCTGGCGGCGAATGTTCGCGCCGGCGACGCGCAGGTGCTGCTCGAGCACGTCGAGCGGTTCCTTCTTGCGCGCGATCAGCAGGACATCGAGTGAATGAGTCATGGCGCTAGCCTTGTCGCTGGAGGGGTCAGCACGGAACGAAGGCCTGGGGCGTGGGCCCGTAGCCGAGGCTTTCGGCCGGCAGCGTCGCTGCGAACGAAGGCATGAGGAACGAAGGCATCACGAGCGGGATGAACAGCCGCTGCGTGTAGTTGACGATGCTGGTCCGCACGTAGCGGATCTGGGCGAGATTCGCCGCAGGATTGGCCACGGGCGCGCCGTTGACGTCGAGGTACGCGATGCTCACGTTCCCGGTGGTCAGATCCCGCGCGATCGCGCTCACGCCGTTCGTGTCCGCAAGAATTGCAGCCCGCGCCGGCATGGGATCGCCAACCGGGCACACTGCAGCGAGGCGGGCGCCGCGCCGCGTGCTTTCAGCGAGCGCGTTCGCAACGAACATGACCCGGCCGAACTCGATCACGGCGAACAGGATCATGAACATCACGGACGCGATGATCGCGAACTCGACTGTCGTCGTTCCTGACTGCTTCGTATGCATCACAGCAGTGCCCTCATCACGACGGTGGAGGTCAGCGGGATGTTCGTGTTGATCGCGCCGCGCGGACCGAACGTCGGCAGCGCCGCGCCCAGCATCGGCTGATACGTATAAGTTGCGGACACAGCGATGAAACCCGCGCCCGCATTGGTGACCGTGACGTTCGCGACGGTCAGGCCGGGCAGGAGTGGTGCACCCGTGCCGGCCATGTTGCCGGTCACGACCAGATTGCGCGTGCTGTTGCGAATCGCGGCCGTGATCAGAACAGTGCCGGTCGAGCCGTTGGCCGCATCTCGCGCGGTGTAGCGCGCGCCATCGCGAACAGCCTTGCTCAGCGTGTTGTACTGAATGAGCATCCGCCCGACCTCTGCGGTCGCAAGCATCAGCAGCAGCAGAACAGGCACACAGATCGCGAACTCGACCGTCGCGATGCCGCGCTGCCGGAGGCATGACGATGCGCTCATGAGTCCGGTGCTCCGGGGTTGCGATAGAGCTGGATGATGTGCGGTCCGCTGCCGGCGATCGGGCTCGGTCCCGGCGTGCCATTCACCTCGCAGCCCTGGATGAACTGGCCATAGACGTACGAGTCGTTGCCCTTCTGTTGCGCGGGCTGCAGCAGGAAGAAGCATGCGAAGCCGAGCAGCGGCACCGAGCCCTGGCCATTGGTCGTGCCCGTGCAGTTGCCGACGGGCACGGCCAGCGTGCGCCGTCCGAACGCGCCGGTGCCGCCATCCTGGATCGGTTGGTAATCATATGAAGACGGATTGGCGACGTCGGCCGAGTAGTCCTGATAGTTGTAGAGCTGACCGATGTTGGAGGCCGTGATCTGCGTGGTGCCCTGGTACACGTCGTAGCCCTGCGCCGGATCGCCATTTTTCGGCTGCGCATCCAGCGGCGGCGTCTGGCCGTCGACGATCACGTCGGGCGGATAGTTCGCCTGCTGTCCGCTCATCGGGCCCGTGTACTGACCGAAGCGCGTGTTGAGCCCTTGTGCAACCGGGCCGGCCTCGTTGCCGGTCTGGGTCTGGATCGTGGTGCCGCCCGCCAGGCACGTGCTGTAGCTGCCTGCCATGTTCTCGCGCACCACGGCGGCGCCGGAACCGCCGAGCTGGATCAGCTGGAAATTTCCTGGACCGACCTGCGATTGTCCGCCCGGCGTCGACTTCTTCAGCACCTGCGGCGAGTTCAGTTCGTAGCCCCACAGCGGGCTCGCACCCGGTGTGCCGCACACCATCATCGGTGCGATGTTGCAGACGGTGCTGCCGACGGTCAGCGTACGCGGCCCCGCGACCGCGGTCGCGGTGACGGTCTTTTCAGTGATGCCGCTGACGGTTGCGAGCCACGCTGGCATGGTGAAGCCAGTGGCGCGCACGCGCACGTAAGGACCGGTCGCCGAGCCTGGAGTGAACGGCGGCAACGTCGCGGAGTATTCGACCGTCACCTGAATGGTGCCGCTGCCGCCGCCGTACGCGGCGTTGAGCTCCGAATTGCCCGCGGCCGCCGCATTGCTGCCAAACGCCTGCATTGCTTCGGCCGTCGCCTGCGTCGTGTCGCCCGTGTTGTCCAATGCCTTGGCAGCAGCGAGAGCGGCCGCGTCGACCGTGTTTTGCAGTCGCGTCTTGTTGAGAAACGTGTGGCCGACGTCGAGCGCGAGCGCTGCGCACAGAATCAGCGCCGCGATGCCAACAGCAACGAGCACGATCACCGCGCCGCGCTGGCGTCCCGGTCTGGCGAATCGTTTGCGTGACACGGCCGGCACTCCCGCAGTTCTACTTCTTCTCGCCGACCGAGAATTCGGCCTCGCGCTTGACCGCGCCGGCCTTCGCGACGTCGATGCGATAAACGGTCATCGCGTTGTCCAGGCGCGCGGCGTCGCTCGCCATGGGCGGCTGTTCGGGCGGATTGGCCGCGGCGGCCGGATCGTAGGTCTGTGCCTCGACCATCTGCTTCACCGAGTTTCCGTAGTCCGCCTCGCTCGGCGCATCGGCGCAGCCCGCGGCAGCCAGTGCCGCGACTGCGGTGACGGTTCCAATCAGAACTTTGCTCATGTGCGTGTCCTCGTGGTGCGCGGGCTTACTTGGCCGGCTCGCTGTTCTTCGGCTTGCCACCTTCGATCTTGCCGCCCAGGAAGAACTGGGCATTGCTCGGGTCGGTGACTGCATCCGTCGGCAGCTTCACGTCCGCCGGCTTGATCGGTTTCGCCAGCCGCGGCGTCACGAGAATGACGAGCTCGGTCTGGCCCTTCTGGAAATCCTGGCTGCGGAACAGGTGGCCGAGGATCGGGATGTCGCCGAGCCCCGGGAACTTGTTCACGGCGCTGCGCATGCTCTCGTTGACCAGGCCGGCGATGCCGAGGCTCTGGCCGTCGTACAGCTCGACCGTCGAAACGGCGCGACGCTCGCTGAGCGAAGGAATCGCAAACCGCGCCGTCGTGTCGCTGGGCGTGAGCACCAGCGAGTTGGAATCGACCAGCTCGCTGACGCTGACGTTGAGCTTCATGTTGATGCGCCCGTCATCGAGCACCAGCGGCACGAACAGCAGCTTCACGCCGAAATCCTTGAACTCGATGGTGATCTGGCCGCGGTCCTGCGCCACCGGGATCGGGAAGCTGCCGCCGGACAGGAACTCGGCCTCCTGCCCGGTGAGCGTGGTCAGCGTGGGCTCGGCGAGGATCTTCGCGAGGCCGCGCTGCTGGAAGGCATCGAGCACGACGTTCGCGATGAAGTCGTTGCTGAGGAAGCTGCCGAACAGGCCGGTGTTGCTGATCGACGGCATGTTCGGCGCGAATTCGTCGTAGACCGGGCCGATCGGATTGCCGCCCGCGCGCGTGCCGTTGCCGAAGATCGGAATGCGCACCTTGTCCGGCTCGAAGATCGCATCGGGGAAGGTCGCTCCGCCGTTGACGCCGCCGGCCACCCACTTGCCGGTGTTGCTGAGGGCGTTCATCTGCGCGTTGAGGTGCTTCACCGCATCGCGCCGGACTTCGGCCACGCGGACCTGCAGCATCACCTGCTGCACGCCGCCGACGGTCATCAGGTTGATCACCTCGCCGGCCTTCTTGTCGATCTGCTCGCCGGCCGGCTGCTCCTTGAACATGAGCTTGTCCTTGGCCGTCGCCATCTGCTCGAGGTAGCCCTTGGCGAGCTGCAGGGCTGCGTTCATCTTCGTCATGCTCGAGACCTGGCCCGACAGCACGATGTTCCGATGCACGCTGGCGAGCTCGATCTTTTCCGACGGCAGCACCAGGCCCATCTGGCGGCGCAGGCCGTCGAGGTCGTGGTTGACGTTGATGTTCAGCGCGCTGACCAGCTGGTCCTCGCGGTCCCACAGCAGCACGTTGGTGGTGCCGAGGTCTTTGCCGAGCACGTAGAGCGCGTCGTCGCCGAGGATCAGCACGTCGGCGATGTCCGGGTTGCCGATCGAGACCCGCTTGACGGCGCCGGGCAGCACCACGACCCGGCTCTTGTAGAGCGGCACCACCACGTTGGTGTTGCGCGTGGCGTGCACGACCTCTTCGGTGCGGTCCTGGGCAGAGGAGGGCGAAGACACTGCCAGGCATCCCAGCGCTGCCAGCAGGCAGCTCAGTGTCAGCGAGTTCGAATTGCGCATGTGAAAGTTCCGTCGGTTTTGATTGGCCAGGTTTTGGAACGCGTGCTGCATCAGGTGCTCTTCGCACCAGCGTCGACGTTGGTGCCGCGAATGATCGTGACGCTCGGAGCTTCGATGCGACGCGGCTCCTGGCGAACCTTGCGCACGGGCGGCGGCGGCGGCGCGGGAGCCGGCGGCGGCTCTGCCGCGAGCTGCGGCTGAGCATCGTCGGTCGGGTTGCGAAGCGTGAGCTGGATGCGACCTTCCTCACGCGCGCGCACCAGCACTTCGGCCTGTTGCGGCGTCATTTCCAAAGTCACTGCGCGCACGACCACGGGCTCGTTCTTGTCCTGGCTCGACGACTGGTCGACGGCCAGCACGGCCACATCGAACAGGATCGTCTCCGTGATCGCGCGATCGCTGCCGGGGTGCTTGCGGGCAGCGACGACGTCGACGCGATTGCCGGGGAGCAGGAAGCCCGCGACGCCGACGACATCGTCGACACGCACGGTCATGGCGCGCATCTCGGGACGGATCAGCGCTGCCAGCGTGCTGCCTGCGCCGCTCTTGGTGAACCGCTCTTTGAGCAGCACTTCGTCCGCCAGCGCCTTCTGCGTGGCTACGAGCCCTTCGATCTCCGCGACGGTCGTGAAGTGGTTACCGAGCGGCGTTCCCTGCGGCACCGTGATGATCTTCACGTGGCGCGGCTCGATAGCGGTGCCGAACGGGATCTCCATGGCGGCGACCACCACCGCGGAACCCTGACTCGCTTGCGGCGTGCGCTGCTCGAGCCAGTTCTTGGCGGCCCAGGCGGCGCCGAAGCCGAACACCAGCGAGAGCAGCAGCAACAGAGGTCCACGACGTTTCATTTGGAATCTCCCCGAGCGTCATTCACGAAATAGTTGTCCCAGGCCCAGCGCAGCGCGTCCGGGCTCAATTGCGCTTGCTCACCGAGATACTCGAGCCGATCGAGCGCCATGCCGATCAGGTCGCGCGGGTGGCAGGGCAGGAGCGGCGTGCCGGCGGGCCGGTGCAGAGCGTCGACCACGAACTGGCACACGGTGGCGTCGTAGCCGACGTCGTTGTCTTCGCAGACGCGTTGCCAGATTGCGTGGTACTGCTCGGGCGCCAGTGGCTGGAATTCGATCTTGTAGCCGATGCGACGCAGGAAGGCGTCGTCCACCAGGTCTTCCGGCCGCAGATTGGTCGAGAACACCAGCACGACGTCGAACGGCGTGCGGAAGTGCTGGCCGGTGCTGAGGCTGAGATAGTCGACCTTCTCTTCCATCGGCACGATCCAGCGATTGAGCACGGTCGCCGGCGGAATGCGCTGGCGGCCCAGGTCGTCGAGAATGAAGATGCCGCCGTTCGCCTTGAGCTGGAGCGGGGCGCGGTACTGACGCGTTGCCGGGTCGTACTGCACTTCCAGCATGTGCTCGGCCAGCTCGCCGCCGGTGATCACGACCGGACGACGGCACAGCACGTAGCGCGGATCGTGGCCGCGGTTGAGCAGCATGCTCGGCGCGCCTTCCTCGAGCATGCGATGGATGCTGGCGTCGTAGATGCGGATGACAGTGTCGCCGACGCTGATCGCATGCGGGATCAGGCAAGCGTCGTCGAACAATCGCGCGAGCCGTTGTGTCGTATACGTCTTGCCGGTCCCTGGCGCGCCATACACGAAGATGGCCTTGCCGGAGTTGAGCGCGGGCCCGAGCCGGTCGAGCATCGACTGCTCCATGACCATATCGCCGAACGCGGCGTGCATGCGCTCGCGGCGCACGGTGCATGCCCGCACCGACTGCGCCTCGATCACATTGACGTACTGCTTGAGCGGCACAGGTGCCGGCCCGATGTAGCCGCTCACCATCTGTGCAGCCAGCGCGCTGCCGCGACCTCGTTCCGTAAGGCCGTAGCGCAAGCCCAGCTCGTCCTTGATCTGCGTGCGCACTTCGATGCGGCCTTCCTTGCGCAGGAAGGCGAGGGTCTCTTCGATCAGCGGGCCGGAGAGCGCCATGCGCAGCACGAGGTCGCGCATCGTCAGCACGCCGCCCTCGAACAAATGCTTTTCCGCGAGCTCGCTGAGGTACGCGAGCGACAGCCCCGTCGCTGCGATGCTTTGCGGTCGCGGCGCAATGGCAGGCGCGGAGCGCTGCGCGGGTGTCGGTTGAATCTGTGTGACCGTGGGCATTGTTGTCGTTCTCTCAGAACTGCAGCTGCACCGCTGCGGGAGCAACCAGCGTCGCGAACGTACCCGCGGCGATGGCTCCGCCATATGCAAAGCGCCGGGTTCCCGTGGCGGCAGAGGCGGACGATCGCCGCAGCAGCACGATCACGCCGACGATGGAGCCCGCGATCAGCGTGAACGCGGCGGCCAGCGGCGTGGCCTGCACGCCGAGAAAGATGCCCACGGTCGCCATGGCCTTGACGTCGCCCGCGCCGACTGCGCGCAGTAGATAAAAGGGCAGAAAAATGCCCAGTCCGATCGCGGCGCCCGCCAGGGCGCTCAGCAATCCCGGCACGCCGCTGAGCGACACCTGCGCGATCAAGCCGAGCACTGCGGCCGTGGCCGAGAGCTCGTTCGGAATTCGATGCGTGTGCAGGTCGATGAGCGCAACCATCGTGACGTACAGGATCACCAGTACGGTGCCGACTTCGGTGAGGGGCGACATGGCTGCTCGAGATTCAGCTGGGGTTGCAGAAGAGCAGAGAGCGCCCCGCCGGCAGGCGCTCTCTGCGAGGCTCTGAAATTACGGTCCGCCCAGCAAAGCCACGATCTGGTTGATGATGCGCGCGACCGCGCTGCCGAGGTCCGTGAACGCCGTGATCACGGCGAGGCCCACCAGGCCGCCCGCGATCGCATATTCCACGACCGTCAGGCCTTCTTCGTCGCGCAGGAACGCGACCACTGACTGTTTCAAGCTACGCATTGTGGAGACTCCGAACATTGTCAAATGACCCGGAAGCTGGGCCGGGCCGAACCCCATTACCTTTGCCGCCGTGCGGTTTTGGTGTGGCTACTGTCCGGATGGCAGGCGGCGCGGGCCAGCACGCTCTTGCCGACGCATAGGACAGTTTTGCGCGCGGGCGGAGCGGCTGAGACGCAGTTATCAGTTGTCTCTTCAACGGGCAACCTTCGTGGGGCGTCCTTCGTGTCTCCTCTCAAAGAAGTACTACACCCGGCGTTTTTTTCGGAGGAACAACAGCAGATGGACCAGCCGACCCTGTTGTGGGTGCCGATGAGCCGCGCTGCTGCGAACGAGCAGTCGATTGCGCCGTTCGAACGGCACTGCCGGGTCAGGCGCACCGATCCGCAGCACCTGTGGGCCGCCGTTGCCGTAGCAACGGCATCGGACGTAATCTGCCTCGACTACGAGCACCCGGATCTCGACGGCCTGAAATTCGCCGCCGACACCAAGTCCCGGTTCGCATCGGTGCCGATCATCATGCTGACCTCGCAGCAATCGCACCAGATCATGCTGTGGGCGCTGCGCACGCGCGTGTTCGACGTGATCATCAAGCCCGTTACGGAAGTCGACGTGGCACGCTGCGTGGAGCGACTGGCGCCGATCGTGGCGGCGCGGCGCACGCAATCGGTTCGTCACAACGCTACGGGCGTCGAAACGATTCCGACGGAAGCGCGCTATCGGCTGCGCGAAGGCGCGCGCGACAAGCTCAGGCAGGTGTGCGACTTCATCGCCAAGCATTACACCGAGGCGATCGGCGAGCTGGCGATGGCGAAGATGTGCGGGATGTCGCCGTTCCGCTTCAGTCGCGCGTTCCGCGTCGCGTACGGCGTGACGTTTCGCGACTATCTGAGCGAGCACCGCCTGAGCCATGCCAAGCGGCTGCTGGGTAATCCGCAGATTTCCGTCAGCGATGTCGCTGCGATGACCGGCTTCGACGATCCGTCGTACTTCGCGCGGCTGTTTCGCAAACGCACCGGAACCTCGCCGACCGCGTTTCGCTCCGCGCTGCCCAACGCACCCGCTAGACGGATCGGGTGATTCCGCCGTCCACGCGGATGTTCTGCGCCGTGATGTACGCAGCGCCATCCGATGCCAGGAAGGCGACGGTGGCGGCCACTTCTTCGCTCGTTCCATAGCGCTGCAGCGGGACGCTGGCACGGCGCTCTTCCGTTGCCGGCAGACTGTCGATCCAGCCGGGCAGCACATTGTTCATGCGGATGTTGTCCCGGGCATAAGTGTCAGCGAAGATTTTCGTGAACGACGCCAGGCCCGCACGAAAGACCGTGGAAGTCGGAAAGCTCGCGCTCGGCTCGAAGGCCCAGGCAGTGGAGATGTTGATGATCGTGCCGGAGCGCTGCTGCTGCATGATCGGAGCGACCAGCCGGGTCGGCCGGATCACGTTCATCAGGTACACGTCCATGCCGCGATGCCAGTCCTCATCCGAGATCTCCAGGATCGGCGCGCGCGGGCCGTGACCGGCGCTGTTGACCAGCACATCGATGCGGCCCCATTGCGCCATCACTTTCGTGACGAGGCTCTGCAGGTCCTGAATCGACTGGTTGCTGCCCGTCACGCCGACGCCGCCGAGTTGCCCGGCCAGCGCTTCACCTTTGCCGGAGGAGGAAAGGATGCCGACGTGGAAACCGTCGGCTGCGAGTCGCTTTGCTGCCGCCGCGCCCATGCCACTGCCGCCGGCAGTAATGACCGCCACCTTGCCTGTCGTCATCGACTCTCTCCGAAATCAGCCGGTATCCGCCATCTTACCGACGCGCCATTTCTCGAGCACCTGCGCCAGCGTCTCGCGGTCGACGGGCTTGGAGAGAAAATCGTTCATGCCGGCCGCGATGCAGCGATCGCGGTCCTCCGCGAAGGCATTCGCCGTCATCGCAATCACCGGCACGTCGTGATCGAGAACCGCGGAGGAGGGGTCGCGGATGTGACGCGTCGCCTCGTAGCCATCCATCTCCGGCATCTGGCAATCCATCAGCACTGCTTCGTAGCGCGCGCTGGCCAGCCGCTCCAGTGCCTGCCGGCCGTGCTCGGCGAGATCGACCTCGTAGCCCATCTTCTTCAGCATGTGCATGGCCACTTTCTGGTTGACCACGTTGTCCTCGACGAGCAGCAGGCGACCTTTCTCGCTCTGCGCGGGCAGCGGTTGTGCCGCCGGCTGCTGCGCCATCGGCGGTATCGGCATCGAGAGCCGGGTCGATGAGTTGAGAGGCGCGCGCACCGGCAGCGTGAACCAGAAAACAGATCCCTTGTTGACTTCGCTCTGCGCCGAGATCTCACCGCCCATCAGCGTGATCAGTTTCTTGCTGATCGCCAGGCCGAGGCCGGTGCCGCCGTAACGGCGTGTGATCGAAGCGTCGCCCTGCGTGAAGCGCTCGAACAGCTTGTCGATCTGCCCGGGCGCGACGCCGATGCCGGTGTCGATGACGCTGACGCGGACTCGCTCGGGGTCCACCTGCGTCGCCTCGATTCCGACGGAGCCCGTCGTGGTGAACTTGATGGCATTGCCGACGAGGTTGAGCAGGATCTGCCGCACGCGCACGGGATCGCCGATGAGCATCTGCGTCATGTCCGGCGCAAAGTTCAGGTTGAGCGCCAGCCCTTTCGCGGTGGCACTCGGTTGCAACAGCGACCGGACCTCGTTGCAGACCGAGCGGAGATTGAACTCCATGTTGTCGACGCTGAGCTTGCCCGCTTCGATCTTAGAGTAATCGAGCACGTCGTTGATGATCGTCAGCAGCGCATCGCCGGAGCAGCGGATGTTCTCGACGAACTCGCGCTGCTCGCCGTCGAGCCGGGTGTCCATGAGCAGATTCGCGAATCCCAGCACGCCGTTCATCGGCGTGCGGATCTCGTGGCTCATCATCGCCAGGAACTCGCTCTTGGCCCGCGATCCCGATTCGGCGCGCTCGGCCTGCACTTCGGCTTGCGACTTCGCGTGCGCGAGCTTGCGCCGGATGATGCGGTCGCGGCGGCGTGCTCGCCGCGCGGTGAGGCTGAGACGGAACGTCATGTAGCCGGCGAGAAGCGACAGCACTGTCACGGCCGCGAGCGCGGTCAGGCCGGCGCGGCGAATGACTGCAAGTCGCGCATCGAAGTGGTGGACCCACATGTCGATGCCGACGACGCCGACGAACTCGCCCTTCGCATCGAAGAAGGGCGCGTACGCGCTCATGTAACTGCGCAGGGCTTCCTGCACCGGATGGTCGTTGACGGCCGGCTCGTGGAACTTCAACGCATGGAGCAGCGCCGGGTCCGCCGTGTGGTAAGGCTCCATGATCCGTTCCGGCGGCAGGTCGTCCGCCACCGCGCGATAGAGGTAGTCCGTGCCCAGCACGAAGTAGATCTGCTCGTCTTTGAGAATCGCCGTGTAGACGTAGATGACGTCGCTCGTGGCCTTGTGGAATGCCACCAGCGGCTCGAGCAGTTTCAGGTGCTCGGGACTGCCCGCCTGCGCATTGGACTTCATCGTCCGATGCACGTCGCCGTCGACTTGCGTGGCGGCAACGCGGGCGAGTTGCAGGAGCTCGGATTGGATGGCCCGGAGCTGTCCTTCCCGGGCGGCGTGCCAGGTGTAGAACAGGCCCAGCGACGCAATAGCCAGGATCGCGCAGCCGGCCAGAATGCCGTGCAGCACCGAACGATCGACGCGTCGACGTACCCGTTTTGCTGTCATGCCCCGCTGCCTTGACCCTCGCGGAGGGCAGGCGCAACCGTAGTCTCGTTATCGGCATGGAGCGTAGCAAGCTTTAGAAGCTTTAGGTGCCGGGAGAGAAAAGCGGCGAAAACTCAGCGCTGCAGCATCGGAGAGTCGCCGTCAGTGGAGCCAGCTCGCATGCTGCAGTGCTGAGTTTTCGCTGTTTTCTTCTCCCGGCACCAATATCTTTGGCGTCAGTCGTGCAACGCCGGCAGCTTGATCAGCGCGGTCGTGCACGTCTGCGCCTTGGCACTTCCGTTACTGAACGTACCCGTCCCAGTGCCGCCGCCATACGGGCACGTCGTGGCTCCGCCCGGGCAGAACTTGATGTGATCCGAGCCGATCACCCCGGAGCCGAGAAACGATGGATCGGTGCTGGAAATCGTGAGCTCCAGCGACTTGCCATCGCTCGAACGACATCCGGTGCCCGTCGAGATGGCGATCACGCTGCTGGCGGTCCTCGTGAAGCCTGACCACGGCGCGCACAGTCCTGCCGCCGGCAGAACGAAGTTCTTGCCGATGAAGCTCGAGCCGCCGTGGCCGAAGCCGCCGTTGGTGGCGATACAGTAGTCAGCCGCGTGACTGCAGAGGGGCGCGATCAGTCCCAGCATCAACAGCGCGTGGCGTGGCTTGAAGCAATTCATGAAAGATCTCCTCATCGTTGGACGACGCAACGATGCCACGCGCGTAGCGAGATCCGGATTGACCGAAAGGCTCGATTGCCCCGAAGAACGAGCCGACGGACTGCGATCTCAGAACTCGAGCGGCGCGTCGTCGATGACTTCCTTCAGCACGAAGAAGGTGCGGATTTGCCGGACGCCCGGCAAGGCGATCAGCGTCTTGCTGTGCAGCCGGTTGAAGTCCTGCAGATCGCGCACGCGGACCTTCAGGAAATAATCGAAGTCGCCCGCCACCAGGTAGCAGTCGAGAACCACCGGCAACTTCTGCACCGCTGCTTCGAGCGCGGCGAAACTCTCCGGCGTGGAGCGGTCGAGGACGACGCCGACCACGACGATCACATCGCGCTCGACCGATTGCGGGTTCACCTGTGCGCGCACGGATTGCACGACACCTTCCTCGAACAACCGCTGCATGCGCCGATGACAGGTCGCCTCGCTCAGTTTGAGCTTGGCGGCGAGGGCGGAGTTGCTCAGCCGGCCGTCCCGCTGCAGCAGCCGCAACAGCTTGCGATCGATATCGTCGGGCGTGGGGCTCATGAAAGAAACTCCCGCAAGTTCCACATACAGTGCAAGAACCATTAAACATCAGATCGAATCGTGAGAGAAGATGGACGCCCTGCGCCAGAAAACAAAAGCTCATTTCGGGCGCGCTGTACTAGGCTGATCGCTATCGATGACCTGACCCGAGGGGCCGCAGAGCCATGCTGGAAAAATTCGCGCGTTATCCGTTGACCTTCGGCCCGACACCGATCGAGAAGCTCGCGAGGTTGTCCGCACATCTGAATGGCGGGGTCACGCTGTTCGCGAAGCGCGATGACTGCAACTCGGGGCTCGCCTGCGGCGGCAACAAGCTGCGCAAGCTCGAGTACATCGTTCCCGATGCGATCGCGGCGAAGGCCGACACGCTCGTCAGCATAGGCGGCGTGCAATCGAACCACACGCGACAGGTCGCGGCGGTCGCGGCGAAGCTCGGCATGAAGTGTCGCCTGGTTCAGGAAAGCTGGGTGCCGTTCAATGACGCCGTCTACGATCGCGTCGGCAACATCCTGATGAGTCGCCTGATGGGTGCGCAGGTGCAGCTCGTGGATGCGGGCTTCGACATCGGTATTCGCGAGAGCTGGGAGCGCGCGCTGCAAGAGGTGCGCGATGCCGGTGGCCGGCCGTATGCCATTCCGGCCGGCGCGTCAGTGCACAAGTTTGGCGGGCTCGGCTACGTCGGCTTCGCCGAGGAGGTCCGGCAGCAGGAAGCGCAGATGGGCCTGCGGTTCGACTACATCGTGGTTTGTACCGTCACCGGCTCGACGCACGCGGGCATGCTGGTCGGCTTCGCCAAGGACGGGCGCGAGCGCAACGTGATCGGCATCGATGCCTCCGGCACGCCGCAGCAGACCAAGGCACAGGTGCTGAGCATCGCGAACGCTACCAGCGAACTGATCGAGTTTCCCCGCAAGTTCACTGCCGAGGACGTCATCCTGAATGAGGATTACGCGTATCCGGTCTACGGAGTGCCGTCGGAGCAGACCAACGAGGCCATGCGGCTGTGTGCACGCACGGAGGGCATGATCACGGACCCCGTTTACGAAGGAAAGTCGATGCAGGGTCTGATCGACCTCGTGCGCAAGGGCTTTTTCCCGGCGGGCTCCAATGTGCTCTACGCCCACCTCGGCGGCGTCCCTGCCATCAACGGCTACAGCTACGTCTACAGGAACGGCTGAATCACAGCCACGTGCCGCCGAGCAGACGCCGGAAATTGCCGCCCAGGATCGCCACGATGTTGGCGTCGGAATAGCCGCGCCGGATCAGCGCTTCCGTCAGGTCGAAGATCTTGCGCGGATGGTCGAACCCTTCGACGTCGAGCTTGCCGCGGAATTTGTAGCTCGGCGACAGCCGCTTGATCATGCCGTCGAGCTGATCGCGCGGCATGTCGTCGTAGCCGTTGAGATCGGCGTCGGAGCCGACGCCGACGTGGTCGATGCCGACCAGCTTCACGACGTGATCGATGTGATTGACGATGTCCTCGATCGTGGTCGGCTCCTGCGCGGTAACGAAGTTCCGCACCCCCGTGATGCCCATGACGCCGCCTTTCGCGGCGAGCTTCTGGATCGCCTCGTCGGTCTTGAGCCGCGGATGGTCGTTGAGCGCGCGGCAGTTGGAATGCGTGAACGCAATCGGCTTCGGCGAGATCTCGATCGCGTCGAGCGTCGTCTGCGGGCCGCAATGCGAGACGTCGACCAGCATGCCGACTTCGTTCATCGCCTTGATGACCTGCTCGCCGTAGTCGCTGATGCCGCCGTCGGCCCGGTCGGTGCTGCCCGAGCCGATGAGGTTCTGGTTGTTGTAGGTGAGCTGCGAGACGCGCTGGCCGAGCTGATAGAACATCTTGACGTCTTCGACCTTGCGGAAGTGCGCCGAATTCTGCACGCCGATGATCACGGCGATCTTGCGCTCCTTCTTCGCGCGATCGAGGTCCGGCGCGGTGCCCACCAGTGAGAACACGTGCGCGTTGCGGCCAGCGTAGCCCTGCCATGCGGTGATGTACGGCAGCGTCTCGTCCGCTCCAGTGCCGATAGCATTGTGAAATGCACTGATGCCGCTGGTCCGAAACTGAGCGGCAGTTTCCTCGCTGATCGGATGCGAGTAAGCCTCCGGCGTGAAGTCGAGTTTCAGCGGCGAGAGCATGTCGATGACCAGCGAGCGCTCGACGAGCTTCATCGCGCGCGATGAGTACTTCGGCGCGTTGGCGCCGAAGGCGCGATAGCTGCCCAGGTTGAGCATCGGCAGACCGAAGGTCGCGACGCCTGCCGCGGCCGCAGCCTGCAATACACGCCGCCGGGTCAGGTGCTTGGTGTGCTTTGGGGTCATGGCGCCTCGCTGCTGGTTCTTGGTTGTTGAACAGGCAGCGCGATTCTAGGAAGTCGACGCGATCCAGCGGAAACAAATCGTGCTAATGAGGGCCATAAGCGGTGCTATTGAAGAGAAGAAATTCTCTCGCAGAGATCGCAGAGATCGCCGAGGCCGGAAAGGGCCGGACAATTCTTTCTCCGAACTCAAAACCCTTTCTTCCCCTGCGATCTCCGCGATCTCTGCGAGAGTCATTCCGCGCTAAACTCCCCCCATGATTCACGGAAAGCGCATCGCCGTCACCGGCGCCTTCGGCTCACTCGGTGTGGTGACACTGCGGGCAATCGTCGCTGCGGGCGGGAGCGCGGCAGGCATTACCCACGGGTCCGTCAGCAAAGCGCCAGCGCAACTGGGCGATGTAGCGCTCTTCGGCGAGGTGGACATCAGCGACGCGGCGGCCGCCGACGCGACGTTGCGCGCGGTCGCGCAGAAGCTCGGCGGACTCGACGGTCTGGTGAACATCGCAGGCGCTTTTCGCTGGGGGAAGGTGGCCGAGAGCGGTCCGGATCTCTGGAACCAGATGCACAAGACCAACTTGCTCACAGCAGTCAATGCCACGCGCGCCGCGCTGCCGTTGCTGAATTCGAACGGACGCATCATTTCCATCGGCGCCAACGGCGCACTGAAGGCCGGCGCGGGCATGGCGCCTTACGCGGCGTCGAAGGCCGGCGTTGCGAAGCTCACCGAAGCGTTGGCCGCGGAGGTCAAGGATCGCGGCATCACCGTCAATGCGATTCTACCGAGCATCATCGATACACCCGCCAATCGCGCGGACATGCCGAATGCCGATTTTTCGCATTGGGTGCAGCCGGCGCAGATCGCGGACCTGATCGTGTTCCTGTTGTCCGATCGCGCGAGCGCGATCAGCGGCGCGCTCATTCCCATCGTCGGCCGGGTTTGATCGACGGCATTCGCAGTGCGTAACGCATTTGCGATGTACGAGGAGTAGCATCGCGCTCCCCCCGTACGCACCGAGCAGGAGCGATCCCATGGGTATCTTCACGACCAAAGACGGCACAGATATTTTTTACAAAGACTGGGGCAGCGGACAGCCCATCGTGTTCCACCACGGATGGCCTTTGTCGGCCGACGACTGGGACACGCAGATGCTGTATTTCCTGGCGCAGGGCTATCGGGTCATCGCTCATGACCGTCGCGGTCACGGCCGCTCGACGCAAACGTCGAAGGGCCACGAGATGAACACTTACGCGGCCGACGTCGCGGAGCTCGTAGCGAAGCTCGACCTGCGCGATGCAATTCACATCGGGCATTCGACCGGCGGCGGCGAAGCCACGCGGTATGTCGCGCGGCACGGCAAGGGTCGCGTCGCCAAGGCCGTGTTGATCGGCGCGGTGCCGCCGGTGATGGTGAAGTCCGCGCGCAATCCGGGCGGGACGCCGATCGAAGTCTTCGATGGCTTCCGCGCGGCGCTCGCTGCGAATCGCGCGCAGCTGTATCGCGATATCCCGTCGGGTCCCTTCTACGGTTTCAATCGCCCCGGTGCGAAGGTGTCGGAAGGCATCATCGGCAACTGGTGGCGGCAGGGCATGATCGGCGCTGCCAATGCGCACTACGAGTGCATCAAGGCGTTCTCGGAGACGGACTTCACCGAAGACCTGCAGTCGATCGACGTGCCGGTGCTGGTGATGCACGGCGACGACGACCAGATCGTGCCGATCGCCGACTCGGCGTTGCTCTCGGTGAAGCAGCTCAAGAAAGGAACGTTGAAGGTCTACCCGGGTCTGCCGCACGGCATGTGCACGACCCATGCGGACATCGTCAATCCGGATCTGCTGGCCTTCATCCGCAGCTGAGTGGGCAGACGCGCCCGAGCTAGCTTCGGGCGCGTCTCCTGCGTCTGCGCTTCACCTGACCCGCAGCCGACAGCTGCTGTTGCGCGGCCTCGCGAACGTTGGCCATCGAATCGTAGCCGTTCATACGCGCGAACAGATCGCCGACCGGTTCTTGCGCATAGGTCGACACCTCATAGCCGAACCCGTCCAGATCCTTGTAGATGCGCACGTACGCGCGCTCATCGTTGAGGAGATCCAGCAGGGTTCGCATATATATGTAGCGCGCGCGGGCGAAAAAACGGCGGACATAATCTTGCAAACTGTCGCGCCTGCGGGATGTGAACTGCGTCACATGCACAGCGCTCAGCGGTGTCCGTACTCAGTGAAGACGAAGTCGCGATCCTTCGCGATCGTGTGGCATGCGACTCCGCACTTCGCGTCGTTCGCCTGCGGCGGCTGGTCGGCCGTCGTGCCCGGCGTGAACGTATCGGTCGCGGCGTCGTACCGGAACACTGCGTAGCCCCAGCCGCCGACGTCGCCGAATCGCTTGCTGTCCTTCACCATGAAATCCACATCGTGCTGCGCTCCGGGCACCGTCGCATCCGGAAAGAACTGGTTCGGCTTCGGCAGCCAGTGAATCTTCGCCATCTTCGCGCCGTCCGGCACCGGCTTGCCGTTGGCCGGAATGCCGGCCTCGTAAGCCTTGATCATCGCGGGATTGCCGAGAATCACGGCGATCGCCTTGGCGTTGTGACTCACGGAGACGACCTGCCAGCTCTCATAGCCCCTGAACTCGGAGAACGCGAGACCTCCCGGCACCTTCACCGTGTACTTGTCCTGCCTGGGTGCAGGATCGGCGGCGATCGCAATCGTTGCCGCCAGCGCGGCGCAGCTGCCCAGTCCGATGAAACATTTCAGCGCGATGTGCATGACGTGTTCCTCAGTGACCTCGCAGCATGGTAGCACTCAGTTCCCGCCGAGCTTCAGCGCCGGATCGAAGTCGCGGCCGGCGATGTCGCGGAACATGAGGAGCTGCGGGACCTTCGCCGAGGCGCCGTCGTAGAAGCCGCTCTCGCTGGCGAACTCCCTGGGATTGCGGAACGTGCGGAACAGGATGTCGAACAGCGGCAGGTCGGAATAGTTGTACTGATGAATGCCGCGGGCGTGATGCACGCTGTGGCTCTCGGGCCGCTGCACGAAATAGCCGAGCCATTGCGGCGTGCGGACGTTGAGGTGCTGGAAGATGGCCAGGAACATCGTGGCATACAGGAAGTACGTGACGGCCTGCGGGCTGAGCCCGACCAGAGTCAGGCTGACGCTGGTGAGGAACGTGAAGCCGACGGTGTCGAGCGGGCTGAAATAGAAGGCGCCGAAACTGTCGACCCGCTCGGCGCTGTGATGCATCTGGTGGAACGAGCGCCAGATCCAGTGGACGCGGTGCATGGTCCGGTGCCAGACGTACACCAGCAGCTCATAGACCACGACGCCGATGCCGGCCGCGACGAAGGGGTTGAGCGCTGCCAGGTCGAAGACCTGGTACCGGACCAGCGTGTCGCCCCAGAGCAGCGGCAAGTAGGACGACAGGAAGAAGTAGCATGCGAACACGGCCAGGGCCCGGGTCTTCCAGCCCCGGACGTGGGGCAGGGCGCGCGCGGGGAATAGTGCTTCCAGCAGTATCAGGGCGGCGTACAGTCCGAGTACGGTCAAGGAGATAGGGTCCAGCAGGATCTGCAGCGGCGTGGGCATGGGAGTCTCCCGATGTGGCTATTGTTCGAGCGGGTGCCACACTGATGCACAGGCCGCAGCGCTGCTTGGCGGCTGCATAATTGTTGCGTAATGATTCGATAACGACTCGCGGGGCTGCCTGGCCGCAGGCCTCATGAAATACCAGATAGCCGAATACACGATCGATACGGCGCAGTACCGGATCACCAGCGGGGACACGGTCGTCCCGGCGGAGCCGAAGGTCTTCGACCTGCTCGTCTACCTGATCCGTCATCGCGACCGGGTCCTGTCGCGCGAGGAGTTGTTCCGGGAAGTCTGGGAGGGGCGCGAGGTCTCGGACGCGACGCTGAGCAATCACGTCAAGAGCGCTCGCAAGATCCTCGGCGACAGCGGCGAGCTGCAACAGACCATTCTCACGATCCGCGGCCGCGGCTATCAGTTCGTCGCGCCGGTCGTGGTGATTCCCGAGGACGCAGCGACTGCAACCGATCCCGCCCGCAAACCTGCCGCGCCGGCGTGGCGCATCCCGCTGGCAATCGCGGCAGTGGTGCTGGTGGCTGGGATATTCGCCTGGCGTTCCTTCACCGCGTCGCAGGAGCGCCCCGGACCCGCTTCGCCCTATGTCGTCGTCGTGCCCTTCGACGTCTCCGCCGATGCGCCCGAGGCGTGGCGGCCATTCGCGGATCAGGTGACGCGCGAAGTGATCCGCAACCTCAGGAAAATCTCCGGGCTGCGGGTGGTGCCGCCCACGTCCGCGTTTGCTTTTCGCGGCAACAAGGCGCGCGAGCACATCCGTAGCCAGCTGCCCGACGTCCAGTATGTGCTCGACGGTGTGGTGAGCATCTCCGCAGGCAACGAGCTGCGCATCACTGCGGAGCTGGAAGACATCGACAAGGGTCTCGTCGTCTGGGACAAGGACTACGAGGGCCGCACCGACGACACGAATCTGTTCGCGATGCAGTCCGACATCGCCGCGGCGGTGTCGGAGTCGCTGAAGGTGGCGATCCACAGCGACGAGCGGCACGCGCTGGACGAGTTCCCGACGACGAACCTCAAAGCCTACGAGGCCTACGTGGCGGGTCGCTATCAGCTGGACCTGCTCAGTCACGAGTCCCTGCCGCGGGCCATCGAGCTGTTCGACCGGGCCATCGCGCTCGATCCCAAGTTCTTCGACGCGTACATCGCGCGCAGCGACGCCTACCGCCAGTTGTTCGGCTACTTCGACGCGCCGATCAACATGCTGCAGAAGGTCGTCGATTCGTTGTCCGAGGCGCAGCAGTTGCGCCCCGATTCGGCCGAGGCGTGGTCCTCTCTCGGCCTGACCTACGTGATGGCCTGGCGCTGGAAGGATGCGTGGATCGCGCTGAACAAGGCCAAGCAGCGCGACCCGACGCTCGCGCAGACCGAACTGGGTTTCGCGCTGTACTACTGCGGCCTCGGCGAACCCGAGAAGGTCAAGCGCGCGCTGGCCGACGCGGATCGTCTCGATCCGCTCAACGCGGAAATGGCGGACTGGGGCAACTGGGCGCTGTTCATGGTGGGCGAGAGCGATGCCGCGCGGCAGTGGGTCGACAGGAAGATGCAGCAGCACCCGGACATCGGCATTCTGTTCTCCGGTGCGGGGGTGGGCGCTTACATCGCCGGTGATTTCGAGCGGTCCGTGAAGCTGGCGGAGCGCGGCGCAGAAATCGATGGCTCGCCGGTCGCATTGATCATGCTTGCGCAGGCTTACGGGTTTGCCGGGCAGAAGGAAAAAGTGCTGCCGCTGCTGGAGCAGGCCGCGAGCGCGGGTACATATATTTGCCCCTACGAATCGGCCGCTGCGTACATCAGCATCGGCGACACGGAACGCGCAATCACGCTGCTCGATGACGCCGTCGCTGCGCGCTCCAACTGTCTCATGTTCCTGCGTAACGATCCGCGGCTCGAGCCACTGCGGCAGCATCCGCACTTTCCTGTGCTGCTACACCGCGTGGGGCTGGATGATGAGGCGGTGGCTTCTTATAAGAAGTAGATCAGCTGCGTTCCAGGCATTCCTGCGCGACCTGGCTCAGGTAACGCGCGCGCAGCACCGCCGCCGCGTCGAGACTGGAAGCCGGGTCGATCAGCGTCAGTCCACTGTCGTGCAATTTGCGCACTGTCGTGGCAAACGTCTCTGCAAGGCCGGTATGTGAGGTCGCACCGCGCTCGGCGATGCTCAGCAACAGCGCGTTCAGCTCGTTGAGCATTCTGCCGGTGCCGTGCATGGGATGCACCGGCGCCTGCGTGCCACCCCCGGACGGCAACGATGCGAGTGCTGCACGCAACTTGCCGAGCAGCACTCGGCCTGCGCCCAGCGCCGGGGCTGCATCGAGAAAGATATTGTCCACGACCCGCTCGCCGGCAGTCCGCAGCAGCGTGAGCGGGCGCGCTGTGAGCGTGCCCGATGACCAGTTGAGCTGAGCGATCACGCGCATGCCCGACTCGGGCTCGAGGGCATCGAGCCGTTCCACTGCGGCGGCGGAAATGTCCGAGTACTCGAGCCGCAACTGCAGCTGCTCGCCGTTCTCGTCTTCGATCGGCCACACCAGCGTCTGGCTGGTGCCTGCAAAGCCGTGCGCGAAAAATCGGCGCGGACACAGCACGACGAACTCGGCTGCCGGATTGCTCTCCGCGAGGCCGATGCCCTCGATTGTCGTGCGGGCATGCTCTCGCAAGGCAGCCCAGCTTGTGAAAGTCGCTCCCGCGAAGTCAGGCACTGTCGTCGCCATGACTTCGGCTGCCGTCGAAGTACTGCCCGACAGGCGTCCGGCGCGATTCGCGCTCGCTTTGTCGAGGACGACGCGCTGACCCATGATTGCGGCAGGACTCGCGCAGCCGCGCCACGGCCCGCCCGTGCGGTACGCTTCACCCGGGCTGAACCCGAGCGTGCCGAGCGGACGCGAATCGCTGTGCGTGAACCAGCGTCGCAGCGCCGCGCTCCACAACAGCACAGTGAGTCCCCAGTATCCCGAGCCGGTCTGCCACGAGTAGGCGCCGGCGCAGTACAGATCGAGCGTTGCCTGCTCCTCGTAGCTCGACCGCGCTTCGCCGACCAACTCGACACGCTGCCACGACGCCGGATCGCGCAGCGCTTGCGTCAGCGCAAACGTGCTCGCGAGCTCGGCGAGGAACGCGGCGGGGTCCGCGCGCGCGTGACGCTCGAGAATCAGGTCGACCTGATCCGCGAGGCGGTTGAGCGTCAGCGACAGTCGATGAAGTCTCGCGCCTTCCGCAACCGTCGCCAGCGCGGCGAGTCGTTCGAGCAACGTGTCGGAAATGTGCGCGAGGCCCACGTCGACGCACTCGCGCAGCAGCCGCGCCACCTTCCGCAACACCGCCGTGCGCAACTCCTGAACTTCCTCCGGATGATCCTCGCCGGCCACCTGGGCTTCGCCGGGCAGCGTGTGCTGCATGCCGTGCGCGCGCTGCACGCTGAGGATTGCCTGCGCCGCGAGCTTCTTGCCCGACCGCCCGCGAAAATCGGTGATCAGACTCTCCGGGCCGCCGCCGACATAGCGGAATTCGATGCCCGGCCGCGCCAGGCGAATGACGAGCGCCCGGTCGAAGGAGAGCTGCGCCGGCTCGTCGCTTTCGACCGCAGCCAACGCTTCGCGGATCGCCGGTTTGCCGGCGAATCGAACGAGGCTGGTGAGCGTGATCGCCAGCAGCGCGTTGTGCAGCACGAGCTGATCGGGCGCGTCCACCGCAGCTTCCGGCGCGCCAGCTTCATCCGGCAGGGACTTCAGGAACAGGCAGGCAGCGAGAACATGCTGACAGGTCGTCTTCGATGGGCACGTGCATCGCGCGTGTGTCGGGCCGCGCGCATCCAGCGTCACCTCGTGCTGGGCGAGCCGCACCTTGACGGAATCATCGGCGCTGACCACCTCGGGCTGTTGCGTTTCCAGATCCTTGCGCGCACGGCGCAGCAGCCCGGCGCTTGCGAGCGCCGTCAGACCTTCGTCGTCCAGCCGCGCGAGCTGACGACGCAGGTCGGTCAGGAAATGATTCGCACGAGCCATGCGGCCAACCGGTTCGGAGTGAGTGCGGCGATTTCCATGCCGGCCGCCGCGAGACGTCCGGCCATTACCTTGTCGTAGGCGGGCTCGGCCGACATGTCGAGCGCCGCGAGTCCGAGCAGCCGCACGCGAGCACTCGCGAGGCGCCTGCACACGCCCACGAGATGCGCGGGCGATCCGCCTTCGCAGAAATCGGTCACGAGGATGAGGGCGGTGCGCTGCGGGTTCTCGATCAGTTGCTCGCAGTAGGTCATCGCTTTCGCGATGTCCGTGCCTCCGCCGAGCTGCACGCCCATCAGCGCCTCGACGGGATCGGAGACGTATTGCGTCAGATCGACGACCGCGGTGTCGAAGACCACGAGCTTGACCGAGACGCTCGGCAATCCGGCCAGGATGCTGGCCATCACGGCGGAATGAATCACCGACTCCGCCATGCTGCCGCTCTGGTCCACACAGAGAATGACCGTCCACGGCAGCCGCCGCGTGTTGCGCTGGAAAAAGCGCACGCGATCGATCACCAGCCGGCGACGCGTAGTGTCGTAGTTCTTCAGGTTCGCGCGCAGCGTGCCGCGCGCGTCGAAGTTCTGGCGGATCGCGACCGGGCTGTGGCGGAAGCGATTGACGCGGCCGGCGAGCGTGCGGCGGACGTCGGCTTCTATCCGGCGCTTGATCTCTTCCACGACCGTGCGAATGACGCGCCGTGCGGCATCGAGCACGTGCCGCTGCAGCTGGCCGCGGAACGTCAGGAGTACGCGCAACAAGTCGGTATTCGGCTCGAGCCGTTCGAGCGTTTTCGGATCCGAGATCAGCTCCGTCATGCCATAGCGGTCGAGCGCATGACGCTCGACGACTTCGGCGGCGTCGCGAGGGAACAGCTCGCGCACTTCGTTGAGCCAGTGCGGCACCGTGAGCTGGCTCGCATCGAGCGAGCCGGGCCCGCGCGGACCGCTTTCGGGTCGCAGGCCGCGGCCCTGGTACTCGCGCGAATACAGATAGTCGAGTGCGCGATCCAGGCGCTGGCCGGCGCCGTCGAGCGGAGTGCTCAACGCCTCGTTCGCATACTTGCCGAGCACGAGCCGCCAGCGGCGCAGGGCGTTGCGCTGAGTACGCGATTGCCGTTCGCCGCTCATGCGCGCGGATCCTGCGAGTCGGCCGGTAACCAGTCCGCGAGCCCGTCGCGCCGCAGGATCGCGGCGATCTGCTCGCTGAGCTGCAGGTTGCGCGCGACCAGGGCTTCGCTGACCTGGTAATTCACCAGCGAGCCGAGCGTGTCTGTGCCGAGCGCACGCGCTACGACTGCGGCAAGCCGATCGGTCTCGCGCGGTGCGAGACCGGCGAAGGCCATGCGCAGCTCGGGCAGCAGCCGCATGAACTCGCCGTCGTCGACGTTCTCGACGATCTCGCGCAGCGCCGCGAACACTCCGTCCGCTTGCCAGAGGGCTTCGCGCGCGGCCACTGCCATGCCGCGGAAGAATGCCGTGGCCGCCTTGCCGTCCTTGCGACCGGTCATGCGACCGACGAATGCCGCGGCCAGCTGCGCCTCGGACCAGCGGCCGATGGAGTAGAGCGCACCCGCCGCCGCACCCGCGATCATCGGCTCGCAAGGCTGCTGCACCGGAAGCGGCGCGAGCGCCGTCCAGAAGATCTCTGCGTCGAACCACTCGTGCTCGCTGCCGATCAGCGCCTGGCGCAGATCCATCAGCGCGTCGACCGTCGACGGCGCATCCGCGGGCGCTGTCTTCGGCAGCTCCGCCATCAGGAAACACGCGCGCTCCATGCAGCTGCGCGCGAGTTCCGGCACGCTATCGAGTCCCTCGGCGCCGAGCGGATCGCGGGATTCCCACAGCAACACCAGCTGCAGCAGACCCTGGCTCAAGGAGATGATCGACGGATCCTCGCGCACGCAGCGGCGCAGCCAGACGAGAATGCGAGCTGCGAGCTCGTGCAAGCCGAGCAGACATGCTTGCGACAGGAAGCGCGCCGCGATCGCGGCGGAGCGGTTCTCGCCCACTGTGTCGGCGCTCTGCAAAGCTTCAGTGAAACGCGCGCCAGCGGCTTCGCGCAGACTGTTGCCGTATATCGAGGCGTCGATGAGCGCGGATTCCGTTTGCGGCGACCAGCCGTACTCCCACACTTCGAGCAAACGCCGGCCCACGTGACGCGCAGTGAATTGCGGACCCGACAGCTGAGCGGCGAAGGGCACTTCGAGGTACTGCAGGACGTGAAACAGGCGGCTCACGCGCCGGTCGCGCTCGTCGCGATAGACGTCGAGGTTCAGCGTCCTGACTTCGGTATCGGAGACGCGCAGCCGCAGACCGCGGACTTCGCGTTGAAAGTCCTCGACGATCGAGGGCAGTCCGGCTTCCTTCGGCACCGACCCGACTGCGCTGCCCGACATGAGGCGCAGCGCCAGCGCCATGACCGCGCCGCCATCGGCGTCCATCGGTCCTTTCGCGAAGCAGCTGCCGATCGCATCGAGAATGTCCGTGCGCGTCGGGCTCGGATTGCCGCGCAGCTGCGCCAGCCGCTGCACCTGTTCATATGCTGCGCCGAGCGATGCAGTCGAAGGCGCGATATCCAGAGACTGCTGGCGCGCCTTGATCGCAACGTCGCTGATGACCTCGAGCGCGATGTCTTCGCTCGCGCCCGCCGCCGCCCAGACGCGCTGGTAGAAGGCCGGCTGCGGCATGCCCGCGCCATAGCCGTTCATTCGATCCAGGCGGTCGAAGCTGTAGCGAATCATGACGCTGCCCGGCTCGGCGCTCGCGCTCGTATCGATCTTCGGTCGCTTCGTTGCGGATGCGACCAGATCCGGCAGCACCACGGTGTGATAGCCGCCCGTCACGACCAGTATGGGACCCTGCTGCGCACGCGACTTGTCCTTCAGCGCCTTCGCAATGTGCCACGCCATTTCCTGTTCGCGCGCTGCGGTCCCGTCGTGCTCGTGCTCCGCTTCGCTCACGTCCGTGCGCGACAGGCGACAGTAGGCGGCGATCTGCGCGATGAATTCCTCCGTCGAAGTCCGCTCGCTCCAGGCCTCGAACAAGCGATCCCAGAGCTCGTCCTGGCTGCGGCAGCCCCGATCCGCGGCGAGCTGGCGGAGATAGGCGCTGCGCTCGAAATGTTTTTCTTCCAGCAGCGTGGCGAGGCGTCCGGCGAGCCGCTCGGTCTGATCGACGGCGAGCTGCTGCGTAAAGGTCAGGTCGATGAAGCGCACTTCCGCGCCGGCCGCGCGGCCATCGCGAATCGCGACCCACTCGGGCGAGTACTCGCAGAACGGGTAGTACGCGCCGCGCCGGCGCTTGTCGTCGCCGCGCTCGGTGCAATACGAATACAAGGCGAGCGGCGGCCGGGCGTCCGCGTGGCTCAGCAGGTCGACGTATTTGTCGAAGTCGCTGGGACCTTCGACCAGCACCAGCGACGGGCGTCGCTCGGCGATGAGCCGGCGCAGATGACGCGCGCAGCCCGGACTGTGATGCCGCACCGGAAAGTAGATGACCCGCTCGCCGGCGAGCCGGCTGCTCCACTCGCGCAGCTCCCGGGACGAAAGCAGGCCCGGTGTGTCTACCAAGCGCTGCCCTTGCGCGCGTTGAAGCACGCATCCCACGCGCCCGCGCGCCGCGCGCGCGGTTTGACCACGACGTCGAAGTAATGCGCGAGCTTCTTGCCGTCGTCGGCGTTGTCCTTGAGGACGGTGCCGATCAGCTGGCGTCCGATGTGCTCGCCGGTGAGCTTGCGCTCGCCGAAGTAGTAAGCGTCGAGGCACGCGGCGAAGCCGACTGCAACGGCTTCGGCCGTCGACATGACGGCCTCCGGCTTCTCGATCACCACGCCGTCGTCCGTGGTCCCGCGTCGCAGATCGTTGAAAGCGGTCACGAGCAGATCGACGACGTCGGGCGGGCACTCCACCTGGACACCCGCACCGGACAACAGCTCGTCGGTCTGCCGCCGCACCAGCTCGGTCTCGAGCTTGCGGTCCGCGATCGGCCGGACAGTCTCGAAATTGAAGCGCCGCTTGAGCGCGCTCGACATTTCGTGCACGCCGCGGTCGCGAACGTTCGCGGTGGCGACGACGTTGAAACCCTTCTCCGCGAAGACCGCGGACTGCGCGCCTTCCAGCTCCGGTACGTGCACGACCTTGTCGGACATCACGCTGATCAGCGAGTCCTGGATCTCCGGCTGCACGCGGGTGATCTCCTCGAAGCGCACGACGGCGCCGCGTTGCATGCCGAGGTACAGCGGGGCAGGGACGAGGGCGCGCGTCGACGGACCTTCGGCGAGCAGCAACGCGTAATTCCAGGAGTACTTGATCTGGTCCTCGGTCGTGCCCGCGGTGCCCTGGATCGTCAAGGTCGAATCGCCGCTGATTGCCGCCGCGAGCAGCTCCGACAGCATGGATTTCGCCGTGCCCGGCTCGCCCACGAGCAGCAGGCCGCGATTGCTCATGAGAGTCACGATGCATCGGTCGACCAGCGCGTCGTCGCCGTAAAACTTGCGCTGCACGACATCCTTGCCGCTGGACTTGCCACTTCTCTCTGTGCCAACGATGAAGGCGCGCGCCGCGCGCGGCGAGAGTTGCCAGCCGTGCGGCTTGTCCTCCTTGTCGGCAGCGCGCAATGCCTGCAGTTCGTCGCGATAGCGAATCTCCGCCGGCTCGCGCAGCACTGTCTTGTCGGGCTTGGTCATGGAGCTTGCGTCCTCAGAACTGGACCTTCTTCTCCCAGTCGGGGTCGAACGTGGCTTCGGCGGCGAGCAGCCGCATATCGTTCCAGCACTCGCTCAACAGCACGCCGGGAATTTCGCCGAGCGGCAGCTTGCCCATGCCGTAGCTGCCCGGCGCTTCGCTGCGCGCGAACCAGAGCGCGACCAGCGCCACTTTGCGATTTTCTTCGGGCAGACCGTTGCCGGTGAACTCGATGTCGGCAGTGAGTCCGAGCGTCGGAAAGCGTTTCTCGTAACGGAAGAACCAGCCGCCGTCCTCGGCCGCGCCGCGCGTGTAGCCGAGCTTGCCGATGCGGTTGCGCAGTGTGAAGGCGTCGAGCACGTAGCCTTTGAACTCTTCGAGCTGCGAAGTCTCGCGCATCTGCTCGGGCAGGCGGTAGGTGTCCTTGCCGAACTGCTGGAACAGCGGCGCGACTTTGTAGTCCCGCAGGTGACGCGCCCAGGCTGCGGCGACGGGAGGCGTCAGGTTGCTGTCGTGTGCCAGTGCGACGTGCGCATCGGCAGGGAGCTCGAATGCATTGTCCTCGATGTCGGTGAGCGTGCCGTCATCCAGCGGGCGGAACACGCCGATGGCGTGGTCCTCGCGCAGCGCCACCCACACGAGCTGCTGGCAGTAACGGCGCACGATCGGATGGCGATTGAGATAGAGCGTCCAGTCCTCGGCCCGCCAGCGGCGCTGCGTGCACAATCCTTCGTACAAACGGTCGCGCTGCAATTGCAGGACGCCCTTCAGCTCCTTCTTCGCCGCGGTGAACTGCTTCTTCAGCTCCTTGACGGCCGCTTCGTCCTCGTCCTTGCGCGCATCGGGCAGGTTGCCGATCTTCTTGCCTTCGCCGGAGTACAACTCGACGCCGAAGTCCGCCGTGAGCCGCGCCGTGAACTGCCGCGTGCCGTAATCGATGACGGCTTCGCCGGCTTCGTCGAAGCCCGCGGTCGGAATCGTACGGTCGGACAACTCGTCGAGCGTCCAGCCTTTGCGTTCGGCGAGCAGCTGCGCCTGCCGGGTGGCTTCCTCCTGAAAGCTCTTGGTGCGGAAGCGGCTGCCGACGGAGAGCACGAGCTGGATCGCGGTCGGATGCTCGACCCACGCTAGCATCTGGATCAGCGCCTTGCCCTGCGCGGCGCGCGTGCCGTAGTACTCCTTCAAATATCGCTGCACCATCGGCGCGATGTCGGCGCCGCCGCATGCTGCGGCAACCGCGAGAACACCTTTCGATCCGATGGCGGACCCGGCGGGCATGCGCAGGAACGTGGGCACATAGGCTTCGTACAGCTGCTCTTCGCTGGCGTTCTTCAGCGACTCGTCCTGGTAGTACTGCGGATACTGCTTGATGTAACCACTCATCTGCTGTGCCTGGCTGCGAGCCTTCTGCTCCGCATCCGCGCGAGCGATCGGCTTGACGTCCTCGCGCATCCACGCGTTCAGCACGAACACGCCGAGCGCTTCGCGTTCCGCGCCGCGCATGCTGGCGCAGTAACGGCGCAGCACACCGCCCGGCTCGGGTGACTTGATCTTGCAGCTCTGCACGATCAGCCAGCGCAGCGTCTCGGCGGGTACAAGAGTGTCGTTGTCCTGCCAGTGCACTTTCGGCAGACCGTCGAAAGGAAACCACGTCAGGTCCGCGGGTACGCCCTTGGCAAGCGCGCGCCTGGCATCTTCCTGCAACTTGCCGCGGTTCAGAAAGCGGTCGACGGGCTCGCCAAGCGCTTCGAGCGCCGACATGAGCGCGCCGGCCGCGACGTCGTGCTTCTCCTTGGCCAGTGCGCGTTCCAGGTCCGCAACGGCCTCGCGGTGCCTGAGTTGTGCGAGCCAGTTCGCGGCGATCGCACGCGTCTCGGCCTTGCCGGAAGTGAGCGCGTCGATGATGTAATCCTCTTTGCCGGGCAGCCGATGCAACGCACGTTGCGCGCCGTTGCGATCGGTCTTGCCGCTGCCGAGCGCAAGCTCCATCAGGCGCGGCACGACGTCCGCGGGCAGCTCGGGAAACGTTTCGAGCGCGTCGAACACGCGCGAGCGGGTGAACCAGTAGTCCTTCACGAGCTCAGCGGGAGGGTTGAAGGCGACATCGATCATCTCGCGATGGCGCACGAAGAACGGCCAGATGGCGTCGTGCGGCCAGGTGGCGAGAAAGCCGTTGGCGCCCATGCCGTACCATTCCCTCCGCAACGCCTTGAGTTCGATGCCGCACGCCTCGAACAGCGCCGCCAGTTCGAGCAACGAGGCGTCGGGTTTGCGCTGACCGTAGTCGCGCAGCATCCGGCTCGCCACGTAGTCGTGCCAGTGATCGCTCCCCCGACGGATGCTGGAGATGCCGATCAGGAGCCGCACGACGTGGGTCAGGCGCACGTCATCGCGCAGGGCCCACGCGGCCAGCGTATTCCCGACCGCTTCGCCGTCGGCATGCGACGTGTACTCGAACTGCTTGAGCGTGGAGGGGGCAGGCTCGGCGACCTGCCGCACGATGGTATCGATCGCACCCGACGACAGCCCCTTGAAGTGTTTGGCCCAGGTCTGGTTCTGCTTTTCGACCTGCTCTTTGCGCCGGGCGATCGTCTCGTTCACCTTGTCGAGCGCTGCGCGCAGGGCCTCGCGCGACTCCGCGCTCAGCGGCACGCTCAGATCGGCCTTGACCTCCGGAATCTGCAGCGTCGCCTTGACCTTCTCCTGCACTTCGGCGCCGGAGCGCATCTGCTGCACGGCCTTGCGCACGCTCTCGGCGGAGTCGCGATCGCCGCGCTCGATCACGAACTCGCGCTCGTGCGCGTCGCCGGACTCCCACAGCAGGCGCAATGCCAGCGCGCGTTGCTCGGGTTTCTGTTGTTCTGCTTCCTCGCGTGCGACTCCAAACGCCGGCGCGCCCAGACGCAGCGCCAGAGGCAGCGCCACCTGCCGCACGCGCCGGCTCGAGTCGAGGGACAGCGCGACCAGCTCTTTTGCAAACAGCTGCAGCGTCGCGGCGTCGACGTTTTCCAGCAGGTTCATCGCGTAGATGCGTTGCTCGAACGCCTTGGCGCTGAACGCCGGCCGCACGGCGTCCGCATACGTCGCGACGGACTGCGCGAAGCCCGGCATCTGCCGCATGTAGAGCGCCGACGACGACCAGTGGCTTGCCGTATCGAGGCTGCGGAAAGTCACCGCTACCAGCTCCGAGCGCTGGACTCCGCGGGTCTCGAGCAAGGCCTCGATTCGCGTCATGGACGCCAGCGGGTGCGGCTTCGCCGCCACTTCGCCGTAGTTGTTCAACGGCAGGCCGAGCATCTCGAGCGCGAGCGCTTCGACCCAGGGGTGCTTCGGCGCCAGCGACAAGCGCGGCCGGTGCTGGAGAATCGGCGAGCTGGCCGCCAGCACGTTGCCGAAACGGATCAGCACCTCGGGCGGCAGCGCATCCCAGGCATCGTAGACGCGCGCCCGAATCCTCTGCGCGGGCTCGTCCTGGTTGCTGTTCGTCCACATCACGCCGCGATTGTTCATCGCGCCGGCGATCGCCTTCGGGGCATCGCCCGAGCCGTCGATGACGTACTTGAGGGTGATCTCGGGGAGCGAAGCGTTCGGGCTTCCCTTCAGGCGGGCGCAGTCCTGCGCCAGGGCGTCGATGACCTCCGCCGGCACGCCCTCGGCATTGGTCAGCCCGTGAGCGCCCAGCGTCCGTTTGAGCCAGTCCAGCATGTTTTCGTTATTCCGCCAGTTCCCGCCGCACTATTATTATGAGCCATCGAGGTCAGTCGGCGAGTCCCTCGATCAGCAGTAAACCGCGAAAGCCGCCGTCCGCGCGAGTCCGCGCGGCAGCGTAGAGCAGCGGCGCCGGAACCCACGTGAACGGGTATCGATAACCCGCCTCGTCGAGCACCAGGAAGGCGTCGCGCGCAGGATCGTAGGCGCCGATCGGCGAGATGTGACCGGCGCCTGCCTGTTTGAGCACCTTGCGATCGTAGTTGATCAGCACGAAGTCGCCCGCGTGGCCCAGATTGGTCTTCAGCAGCTCGCGAAACTGATCGGCATCGATGCTGTCTGCATACACGACTCGCGCCCGCAGCCCGTTTGCCTGCGCGAGCGAGCCGAGCTCCGCGAGCGACATCCCCGAGTAGAAGACCTTCAACCACCCGAGTGTCGAGGGCACGACGGTCTTCTGGTCCGCGTCCTTGCTGTACGCGCGCAGCACCGTTGCCATGCTCGAGGGTCCGCAGAACGAGCGGAACGCCTGCGGTCGAAACGCGTGAGTCAGCGACGCCAGGTCCGTGTCGTAGCTGGATGTGATTTCGACATGCGGCACCCACGGCTCGAGCGGCGCGGGCAGGCTGCGGTCGGACTCCGGCGGGGTGGCGATCCAATAGGTGAGCGTGGCTCCGCCGAGGAGTGCCACAATGACCAGGCCGAGCAGCAAGCGACGTAGCATGGGGCAAAGTATGAACCAGACCGGTCGGGTCCACCGCACACTTGCGATCCTGGGAGTTGCGCTGGTCGCAAGCTGTACCCCGATGCGCAAAGCCACTGACCCGAACACTTCGGCGGGTTACCTGGCGAAGGACGCAGTGCCCGACAGCCTGACGCTTCTTCCGCCGCCGCCCGCCGCCGGCTCGGCTGCACTGGCGCACGACGAGGAAGTGCACGCGAGCGCGCAAGCTTTACGTAACACGCCGCGCTACCAGCTGGCTGCGCTGGATGCGGACATGAGTTTCCCGCAAGGCGCCGGCGCTTTCGCCTGCACGCTCGGAATACCGATCGATGCGGAGCATACGCCCCGGTTGTTGCAGCTCCTGCGACGATCGATCCTGGATGCGGGCCGGTCGACCGGCAGCGCCAAGAACCAATACCGCCGGCCGCGACCGTTCATGGTTCACGAAGAGCCGACGTGCACGCCGCAGGATGAGAGTATCCTGCGCGGCAACGGCTCGTATCCGTCGGGTCACACGACAGCGGGCTGGACGTGGGCACTGGTGCTCGCGGAGGTGGACCCGTCGCGTGCGGGCTCCATTCTCGCGCGGGGTCGCAGCTTCGGGGAGAGCCGGCTGGTGTGCAACGTGCATTGGCAGAGCGACATTCTCGAAGGCCGCTTTCTGGGCGCTGCAGTCGTCTCGCAGCTGCATGCCGTTGCCGAGTTTCGCGATGACGTGGAGGCCGCGCGTCGCGAGCTCGGCGAGGTTCGCGCCAAAGGCTTGCCGCCGAACCGCGACTGCGCGCTCGAAGCGGAAGCACTGAAGCAGAAGATTCCCGGAGTGCTCTGAGCATGGGGCACCGACGCTGGGTCCGGATCTGCCACTGGATCGCCGCCGCGAGCTTCCTGACGCTGGCGGTCAGCGGCTTTCTCATTCTGATGGTGCATCCGCGGCTCTATCTCGGTCACGCGGGCAACGATCTGACGCCCGCGCTGCTGAGCCTGCCGATCAGCAACAATCATCGTCCCGATGAATTGCACTCGCGCGTGGTGTTCACCGAGGTGCCGGGTGCGCCGATCACCGCCGAGCGCAACTACCCGATCTTCAATCAGAACGGCTGGGCGCGCAGCCTGCACTTTCTGACAGCGTGGTTTCTCGTGGGTGTCGGTGCGCTGTATGTCGCTCTCGGCATCGCGGGCGGCCACATCGGACGTGACCTGATTCCGCGTGCCCGTGAGCTTGCACCGCGTGCATTGCTGCAGGATCTGAAGAGTCACTTGCGTCCAGGCGCCGGTGCGATCGGAGCGGGACCGCCTTATGGATTGCTGCAGAAACTGTCGTACACGGGTGTGATGCTGATCGTGCTGCCGTTGATGGTGGCTACTGGCCTGACGATGTCGCCGGCCGTCGCCGCGGCCTGGCCGTTTCTGCTGGATGTGTTCGGCGGTTACCAGACTGCACGCACGATTCACTTCTTCGGATTCGCCGCGCTCGTTCTCTTCCTGCTCGTTCACCTAGCGATGGTCGTTGCGACCGGTTTCGGCCGGCAGTTGCGCGCGATGACCTGGGGAAGCCCGCCATGAAACGTCGAGTCTTCATCAAGGGCCTGGCGTCTTCCGCGGGCATGCTGCTCGCAGGCTGCACGCGAACCGAGCCACCGACCTACGGCAACGTGCTGCGCATGGGCGATCTGCTGACGTACAAGGCGCATCGCCTGCTGTTGCCTGCGCACTCGCTCGCGCGCGAGTACGACTACGCGGATATTTCGAACGTGCCGGCCATCGGCACGACGAATCCCGCGGATCCCGTCAAGTGCGGCTTCTACAGCGACGAGTACGGCCCGATGTACGAGCAGTTCCTCGCCAACCGGTTTGCGGACTGGCGGCTCGTCGTCGAAGGCAGCGTCGCGCGGCCGCACGCTTTTTCGCTCGAAGAGCTGCGGCGCATGCCCTCGCGCACGCAGATCACGCGGCATACCTGCGAGGAGGGCTGGTCCGCGATCGCGCAGTGGACCGGCGTGCCGTTGCGCGCTGTTCTCGAGGCTGCAGGGATTCGCTCTACAGCCCGGTACGTGCAGTACTACTCCTACGATGATTGGGGCGACGGCATCGACATGCTCGACGCATTGCATCCGCAAACGATCCTCGCGTACGGAATGAACGGACGCGATCTGCCGATCAGTCACGGTGCGCCGATCCGGCTGCGGGTCGAGAAGCAGCTCGGCTACAAGAGCATGAAGTTCCTGCGTCGCATTCTCGTGACGGATTCCTTCGACGACCACGGCGCCATCGGCAACATCCAGAACGGCTGGAGCTGGTACGCCGGTATCTGAGTTCTGCTCCTTTCGGTGCCGGTGTCACGGACCGCGCCGTCGCGTATCGTCCACAGTCTTCCCTGACGTTGCTAATTCAACTGCAACGGGCAGGAACAATCAGAACTGTGGGGATACGACCAATGAGAAACGCGAAATTGTTCGCGGCCTGCATGGCCGCGCTGGGGTTGGTTGTACTTACAACCAACGATGTACACGCCGCTCAGGGCGGCAAATCCAAGCTCGGGCAGCGCGATGAGGAGCTGGTGCTGCAGGCCGAGGAGGCCGGCAAGAGCCGTCTGGTTTTGCTGATCGCCGTCAGCAACGGTGCAATGACTCAAGCCGCCGCCGACGTCACGCGCCTGGGCGGTCAGATCCAGTATCGGGATGACACGCTGGGCTATCTGCGGGTGAGCATGCCGACCTCGCAAGTGAAGGCACTGGCGGCGCTCGCCTCCGTGCAGAGCATCGACGTGGATCAGCTGGTGCCGTTGCCCGATCCGCGTCCGGATCCGGACGGTATCGCGCCGATAGTCAATCAAGTGGCGCCGAGTGCCGCGACTCCGCGCGACAACGCATATCTGCCCATCGGCGAAACCGGTGCTGCGCAGTTCACCGTCGCACACCCGACGTGGGACGGCCGCGGCGTGACGATCGGCGTAGTCGACCTCGGCATCACGCTCGATCATCCGAGCCTGCTCACCACCTCGACCGGCGCGAGAAAGATCGTGGATTGGATCACGGGCACCGATCCGTTCACGGACGACGATCCGACCTGGCTCGACATGAGCGCGCAGGTTTCGGGCGCGCAGTTCACCTTCAGCGGCCGCACCTACACCGCGCCCGCCAAGGGCACGTATCGCATCGCGCTGTTCAACGAGCGCGACGCGCGCCTGGGCGGCGAAGTCGGCAGCGACGTGAATCGCGACGGCAATCCCAGCGGCAGCAGCGGCATCTTCGCGGTGCTGTGGGATGCCGGCCCGAAGAACCTCGTGTGGGTCGACACGAATCAGAACGGCAGCTTCGCGGACGAAGTTGCGATGACGGACTACAAGGTGCGCTACGACGTCAACTACTTCGGCGTCGACAACCCGGCGACCCCGGTCGCCGAGCGCATGCCTTTCGTCGTCCAGACGGACGGCAAGCTCAAGGTGGTCAACATCGGCATCGTGGCCGGAGCGCACGGCTCGCACGTCGCCGGTATCGCATCCGGCAATGCATTTTTCGGCGGTGCGATGAGCGGAGCGGCGCCCGGCGCCAAGCTCGTGTCGGTGCGTGCGTGCCTGTTCATCACGGGCTGCACGGATCACGCGATGGTCGAAGGCATGATCTACGCCGTGAAGTCGGCGCACGTCGACGTGATCAACATGTCGATCGGCGGACTGCCGGCGCTCAACGACGGCAACAACGCTCGCGCGGAGATCTACAACCGCCTCATCGAGCAGTACAAGGTGCAGATGTTCTTTTCGGCCGGCAACAGCGGTCCGGGAATGAACACGGTCGGCGATCCTTCGGTGGCGACGAACGTCGTCAGCGTGGGCTCCTATCTGAGTCGCCCGACCATGCAGCTCGGCTACGGCGCGGATACGCCGTTCACCGACAACCTGCACGCGTTCACCTCGAACGGTCCGCGCGAGGACGGCGGCTTCAAGCCTGAAATCGTTGCTCCGGGCGCGGCGGTCGCCTCGGCGCCGATGTGGCAACTCGGCGTGGGTCTGCCCTACGCGCTGCCGCCCGGCTACATGCTGATGAACGGCACGTCGATGGCGGCGCCGCAGGCAACTGGCGCGGCCGCGTTGCTGATCAGCGCTGCGAAACAGACTGGAGTGCAGTTCAAACCCGACCAGCTGCGGCAGGCGATGCGCTCATCGACCCGGCTGCTCGATACCACCCGTCTCGGCGTTTATCGCCAGGGCAACGGCATCGTGCAGACTGAAGCAGCGTGGAATCTGCTGAAGACGAACATCGCCACGGACGCAATCGTCGCGCGCGTGCCGGTCAACACCGTGCTCAGCCAGTTCCTGGCGGAGCCGGGCGTCGGCGTCGGCATCTACGATCGTGAAGGCGTGGTGGCGGGTCAGTCATACACACGCACGTACAAGATCACGCGCACGAAGGGCGGTTCGACACCGAAGAGCTACGCAGTGAGCTGGGTCGGCAACGACGGCACCTTCAGCTCCGCGGCGTCGATCGCGCTGCCATTGAATGTGACGGTGGATTTCCCGGTCACGATCAATCCGGCGACGGCCGGCGATCATTCCGCGATCATGAATCTCGACAGTCCGAGCGCTGCGGGCATCGAATTCCAGACGATGAACGTCGTCGTCGCCGCGGATGTCTTCAACGCGGGCAACGGGTACTCGGTCACGAAGAACGGCACGATCGGCCGTGCGCAGCAGTTGACGCACTTCGTGCGCGTGCCGGCAGGCGCGCCGGCGCTGAAGGTCGACTTCTCGGGGCCGAGCGCGACGCCGGGCACCGGGCAGGCGCGCTTCCTGCGCTGGCATCCGTACGGGGTGGGCATCGATTCGAATGCAGTGTCGAATTGCTACACGCCGAATCAAGCCGGATGCACCACCGGCAGCGCACTGTCGCGCACGACCGGCAATCCGTTCGCCGGTGTCTGGGAAATCACGGTGGATGCACGGCGCAGCTCCGACGCCGACGTCGCTCCCTACACCATGACCGCCTCGGTCCTGGGCGCGACGGTGTCGCCGAATCCCGATGTCATCTCCAGTGCAACGATCGGTGTGCCGGTCGCGAGGTCGTACACGATCACGAATGGCTTCGGTCCATTCACGGGTCGTGCAACGGGCTCGACGCTCGGCAGCGCAAACCGCATGACGCCGACGATCGCCAACGCAGAGCAGCAGCAGTTCCAGGTGACCGTCACGCCTGGTTCCACTTCGTTGCGTGCGACCATCGGCGGCACGAGTGACCTCGCAGCGGATCTCGACCTGTTCGTCTTCAACTGCACCAGCGGCAGTTGCGCACTCGCGGGTCAGAGCGCAGACGGCGATTCCGAGGAATCGGTGACCATCAACAACCCGGCCGCGGGTGTCTGGGTCGTGCTGGTCGACGGCTTCGCCGTACCGGCCGGCTCGACGACCTTCAACTACATCGATGTGTTCACGAACGCGGCATTCGGCTCCGTGGCAGTCACGGATGCGAACGCGCTGCGTGCGGCGGGTTCATCGTGGACTGTCCCCGGGTCGGTCACGGCGAACGCCGCGCCGGCTGCCGGTCGCGTGTTGTACGGCACCGTTCGCGTGCTGACCGATACGAACCTGCAAGTGGGATCTGGAGACGTGATCGTGGAGAGCGTGCAGTAGACACGCTGCTTCGCGGCATCGAGGGCCATGGATGGCCCTCGCGGATCCCTGCGGCGGGGTCAACCGTGTTCACGGAGAGAGCACGAAAAAAACAAACCGGGAGTGTCGCAATGCAAGCCGAGTGGCCGTTGGTCGAGCGTCGCCGTGGCGATCGTCGCAGGTCGCAGCGGCAGCGCGCCGACGAACTGAATTCACATAAAGTCGCCGAGCTGTGTACTGCGCGAGAGCGGCAGGCACTGGCGCTGCTGCTGCTCGGGATGACCAACAAGCAGATCGCGCTCGACCTCCGCATCGCGGAGGACACAGTGAAGAAACACCTCCAGCACATCTACCACAAGCTCGGCGTGCATCGTCGCG
>DATEKT010000064.1:0-7979 GCA_035277305.1 Steroidobacteraceae bacterium
TTTCTGCGCCGACTGCTGCAGGTTCTCGGTCAATTTGTAAGAGAGCACCTCGCCGCTCAGCACCGTGTCGTTCTGCCGCAGGATCTGCAGCAGTTGCCGCGCAAATGCCGAGTGGCTGCGGTCGCCGACGTTGTCCGGCATCGGCGGCACCTGGCCCGAGGTGAGGACCATCCGGGCGCGCCGATTCAACTGCGCCTTCAGACGCTTGTCGTCGAGGGTGCGGCCGATCGCCATCGAATTGCGACTGGTGATCGCGGGCGAGAAGCAGGAGTCGACGACCAGCAGCACGTGCTTGGCCTTCATCTGCTTGATCTTTGCGCGGATGTTGTCCGCCTCGATGAAGCTCCCCGTTTGCTTGACCGGGTTGTAGTCAACGCCCAGCCAGAGAGCCCGGTTAGGACCCTGGCTCGCGTCTCCCTGACCTGCATAGTAGATGAGCAGGCTGTCGTCCTCCGTCAGCTCCTCGGACTCCGCGTGCAATGCGAGCATGATCTCGTCGGTTTTGACGTTGGTCAGCAGGCGAACCTTGAAGTCGTAACGGTCCTCCAGAATCTGGGCCAGCTCGCGCGCATCCTGCGTCGGCGTATCCAGCGAACCCATGTAGCTGTAGTCGCTGTTGCCGATCACAAGCGCGTGAAAATTTCCCTGCGGGACAGTGTCCAGGTACGCCTTCATGTTGCTCTTCGCGTCGCCGCGTGCCGTTGACGCAGTGGCGCCAACTTTGGCGACGCCCGGCGCGACTGCCGGCGCCTGCGCCAACATCGCTTCGTAGCGCTTCTTTTGATCGGTGAGGCGCTGCCCGAGTCTCGCGATCTCGACGTCCTTGGCTTCGATGTCCTTGTCACGGTCGTCCAGATCCTGCTGCAGCAATGCGACCTGTTGTGCGTTCTTCTGCTCAGTGCTCTGCAGTTCTCGCGCCAGCGTCTCGCGCGCCGCGACCAGCTTGCGGACTTCGGTCGTGCGGTCGGTCTTCAAACGCTCGAGCCGCTCCTGTGCTTCTACGACCTGCGCCAGCGCCATGCGCTTGGCTTCGCGCGCATCGGAAACTGCTTTGGCGCTCGCGCTGCCGTCGCGCTCACCCTGCGCGCGCAACCGCTCCAGATCGCTGCGCAGCTTGTCGGACTCGGTGCTGAGCGAGGCAATCCGGCGCTCCTTGGCCTGCAATTCCGCAACGCGGCTGGCCGCCTGATCGTTGATCTGCTCAAGCAGCGCCCGTCGTTCCTGGTCCGACTTCGAGCGCAAGGCGGCGAGCTCGGTGCGTTGGGCCTCGACCTTCTGGCGCTGCTCATCGTAGCGGGACTGCAACTCTTTCAGCTCACGCGAGGCCGCACCTTCGTCTTTCTTCGACGCACTGCGCGCGTCCGCGAGCGAGCGTTCCAGCGAGGCCACGCGCAGCTTCTGGCGCTCGAGCTCACGCTCAGCTGCCGTCACGAGCACGGCGCCTGCGTCCTTGTTCTTCTCGGCAGCACGAGCGAATTCAGAGCGCTGCGCCGCCCACTGGTCCACCTCGGCGCGGTACTGGTCGCGCAGATCGGACAGCTCCTGCTGCGAACGCGTCAAACGCTGCTCCATCTGTGCCGCTTGCGCCAGCAGGGAGCGATTCTTTTCCTCCTCGTTCGCGAGCAGTTCGGACAACGCGTGACTGGATAGCTGCGTGCTGGCGAGGCGATCGTTGAGATCCTGCTGTTGCTGGCGCGCTTGAGCGGTCAGAGTGTCGACCTGCGTGCGCGCCTGCGCGAGCGCCTGCTCCTTCACTGTGAGCGCGCGTTGCAGCTCCTGCACGCGAGAGGTATCTGCCGCTCCCGCCTTCTCATTTGCTGCCTTCAACTGCTCCTTCAGGTCGAGCAGCGCTGTCTCGGAGCGGCCGAGATCCGCACGGCTTCTGAACAAGGCGTCGTTCGTGTCCGTCACCTGAGCTCGCAGCGTTTCGATTTCCGTGTTCGACTGCTCGAGCTGGTCGGTGAGCGCCGCGACCTGGCGCGCTGCTTCCTCTTTGGCCTCCGTGATCTTCCAGGCGTAATCCAGCTCCTCACCCAGACCCGCGGCCTGGCGCTGCAGGTTCAGCGCTTGCAGAGCGTCACGCTCGACGCCGAGGCCCTGCTCGTACATGTAGCCGAGCTCCTGGAGCGCCGACTGGTACTGCTGCTTCGCCGCTTTCTGATACCACGTCACGGCCCGGGCATAGTCGACCGGCACGCCGCCCATGCCGTTCGCATAGATTCTCGCCACGTAGTACTGCGCTTCGGCATCGCCCTGTTCGGCGAGCGGCAGCCAGCGCTTGATCGAGAGGGTGCCGCTGGAGAGATCGCCCATCGTGTATTCGCCGCCCCGCGAGCGGCAATCGACCGCAGACAGCCGCAGCAGCTTTCCCGGCGTGAGATAGGTGCGCATGCCGCCGAGCTTCTGCAGCGTGCCGGGCAGCTGGCAGTCGACGACGATCGCATCTTCGAGACTGGCCGCCGCGATGCGGCTGCGTATCTCCACTTCACGGCTGTTTTGGGTACCCGCGCCGGCCGCCTGGACGAGCGCAATGACGCAGGCGCTCAGAAGCGAGCCGCGTGTGCATCGACCGATGATGCTCATGTGCCTGGTCCCCTGAAGGCTTCGCCTTCCATTGAGCCACGACTGTCGTTACGTGCTGATGAGATCGTGATCGGCTTTGGCAAGTCCCGGTGGGTTGATGGATCAACCAGCGACGCGTGCGCGACGGAGTGCGCGCAGCGAGACTTCTCTCGGGATATACGCTCGGACCCTGCAACAATCAAGCGCTTGAACGAATGGCTTACACCAAAGCACGAGCGGCCAACGTACGTCGTTCGGGAAGTTGTCAAAAACCTCGACAGTCGACTACGGTTAGGGTCATGGGGCTCAGACGGTTTCTGCTGATTGCGGCGTCAGTCGCATTAATGTGCGGGGCAGCTCGCGCCGAAGATCCGCTCGAATGGCGTGCCGTTGCGCTGACGCGCTCGCTCGCTGCCGCCCGTGGCATCGAAGATCCGTATCGACGCGCCGAATCGCTCGCGAGCATCGCGCGCGTGCAGACGCTGATTCCCGAATCCTCCGTCGACCGCACGATTCACGAGGCACTCGCCGCCGTCGCGCAGATCCGCGAGCCGGCCTTCCGCGACTGGGTGCTGAACGATGTCGTGCTCGCGCAGATTGCGGCCGAGGATTTGATCGGCGCTCGCGAGACGGCGAATCGCATCGAGGCAAAGCGGCAGCAGGGTGCCGCACTCGTGCAGATCGCGACGGTGCAACTGCGTGCGGGCAACATCGCCGCCGCGCAGCAGACAGCGACGACCATTCGCGATGACGAAGCGAAGAGCGAAATCCTGCGCCAGATTGTGGCGATCTCCGCGGCGCGCGGTGAGCTGACAGCCGCACGCGACATGCTGCGCGATATCGACGATCCGTTCTACCTGGCACTCGCTGTTGGCGACATTGCGGTCGCAGAAGTCCGTGCCGGTCGCAACGACAAAGCGAACGCGATGGTCTCGCGCGCCCGTCGCGCAGACCGGGGACAGGTCCTCGGCCGCATCGCGCTGGCGCGCGCGGACAAGGGCGACTTCAACGGCGCAGTCGAAACGTTGCAGAAGATCGATGACGATTTGTATCGATCGGCAATGCAGGGACGGCTGGCGGCAACACGCGCCGTCGAGCAAGACACCGAGGGCGCAAACAGGATGTTCGCCGCGGCTATCGCAGGGGTCGAAGCGCATTCCGGCGATGCCGATCGTCGCGCATTGACGTTCGCGCAGATCGGCCGTCTGCAGGCCGTCAGCGGGGATAGCGCTGCAGCGGTGACGACGTTGACGCGTGCGCTACGCGAAGCAGAAGGTCTGCAGCGCGGCAACGTGCGTGAAGACACGCTCGATCACATCGCGCGCGGCCTGGCTCGCGCCGGCAACGCCGCCGGTGCATTGCAGGCAGCGCAGCGAATGAACGATCGGGTTGCGCGGGCGCTGCTCGTACGCGACGTCGTTTCGATGCAGACCAACGCGAGCAGCGAATCGGCCTCCGCCAGCGCCGCCGAATTCGGCGATCCGCTGATCGATGCGGCCGCGCAGTTCGGCGTGCTCGGCATGCAGATGCTGCGGGCCACGACGCCGTTGTCGCAGGAGACGATCGATGCGGCGCGCAGCGCGGTGCGCAAAATCGCAGAGAAGCAGCCGAAGCCCGCAGCGTTCGCCGCTCTGGCTGCCGCACGCGTGAAGATCGGCGATGCCGATCAGGGCGCGTCGATATTCAAGGAAGCCCTGGAGGCCGCCGATTCGATTGCGCGCAACGATCAGCGCGCGGCGGCCTACGTGGACGTGGTCGTGGCCCTCAATGACCGGCTGCTGTTCCTCGGGCAGCCGGTCAAGAAGGACGAGTAGCGCTTCAGCTCACGCGGCCGAGGAAGTCGGCCTTGCCCAGCTCCACGCCGTTCTGACGCAGCAGGTTGTACGCCGTCGTCACGTGGAAGAAGAAATTCGGAATCGCCCAGTGCCGCAGGAACAGCAGCCCCGGGAACGTGAACGACTGGCGCGGCGTCTGGATCGTGATGGTGCGCTCGTCGGAGCCCTCGAACTGCTCGGGCTTGAAGCCCTGCAGGTAGTCGATGGTCTTGCTGACGCGCGCGATCAGGTCGGCCAGCGTCGCCTCGTTGTCCTCGAACTTCGGCGGATCGACGCCGGTGAGACGCGCTGCCGCGCCCTTCGCCGCATCGCTCGCGATCTGGATCTGGCGCGTCAGCGGCAGCATGTCGGCCGTCAGGCGCGTCGCTGCGAGCAGGTTCGGGTCGTACTTTCTCGCCTCGGCGTGCGCGACGCCCTTCTCGAGCAGCGCCTTCAGGTTGCGCAGCGTGTGCAGGAACGTGGGAATCGAGGCCTCGTACATGGAGATCTTCATGGTCGTGTTCTCTCGTGACCGCCGGGAAGGACGCGGATTATAGGTGCGTGGCGCCGTGACCGATTAGTTACCTTTGTGTCACGACAGAAGTGACTTTCGACGCTACTGCGAGTAGTTATCTCGCGAGCACGTCGGTCGCGGCCTCGCGGCCGAGCTCGATGAGTTGCAAGCGACCTGCGAGCGCGTCGATGACTGTCACCGATGCGTGATCGGGACGGAAGCATAGAACCTCGTCGCGCTCCTGCGCAGCGCCCACCGCGACATTGATCGCGATGTAGTGCGTGAAGATGACGCAGTCGCGCGGCAAGTCGAGCAAAGCGTCGACGACACTACGACGCCATTGCAGGTAGTCGATCGAGCCGGGCGGGGCACGTTCGCGCAGCTCACGCCACGTGCCGCGCATGCCCGCAGTGAGCCATTCGCGTCGCGCGGTGGAATCCATCGGCGGCGACGGTATCTCTGCCACCGAAGGGAGCACCGTCGCTACGCATTGCCACAGCTCGCAGAGCGGCTGCGACGTCTCGCGGCAGCGGCGCAGCGGACTGGTGTACACAGGCGTCCGTGCGATCGTTTTCGCCAGGTGTTGGGCAGTCGCTGTCGCTTGCGTCGCGCCGAGCGCATCGAGACCGGGATCCGGATCGTCGCCCCAGGCAGCCGCGGGCTTGGCGTGTCTCACCAGCAATATTCGCGGCATGCGAGCGCCGGGCGCCTACTTCGGCGGCTTCAGCTTGTCCTTGGTCTGCTGAGCCAAGCTCTGCAGGCTGCGTTGCGGCTCCGGCAGATCCTTTCTCTCCCCGGGCGCGGCAGCGGGCCGGGCTTTCTTGTCCGGCGCCTGCGTCGTGTCCGCGCGGCGCTCGACTTCGACGACCGGCCCGGTGGCGGTGAACACGTCCACCGACACCATCACCTGGCGGCCTTCGTTCGGCGCCAGCGCGCCGACACCGACGACTTTGCGCGCCAGCTCTTCGCCGCGATCGTTGCGGATCGATACCACGACGGAGTACTCCCACGGCTCGCCGCCGGCGGGATGCTTGAATCCGCCCTCGACCCGCAGCGCCGAGAACGCCGGCTGCAGCCGGCGTTCGACGATCGCCTTCGAGTCGAAGCGCAGATGATGCTGGCAAGCCGGGCAGACGCTCGAGCTCTCGAGAATCGTTGCCTTGCAGTGCGGGCAAGTGCGCGTCTTGCCGGTCAGTGCCACGCGGCTGGTGTTCACGGAGCAGGCCTCTTAGGCCCGCCCGCCCTTTTCGTCCCAGCCGAACTCCGCACGGCCGCGCATGCGCGAGCCTGCGGCCACTGTCAGCGAGCCTGCCTTCAGGTCGCCGTTCAGCACGCCGGTCTGCAGCAGCTCGACACGCGCCGCGGCGTCGATGTTGCCTTCCAGCTCACCGCCGATCACGACCGTGTTGGCACGCACGCCGCCGGTCACTTTCGCGCCGGCTTCGATCGTGAGGTTGCCCTGCACGTGGACGTCGCCCTTGAAGTTGCCGGCGATGCGCACGTGGCCCGTGCCTTCGATCTTGCCTTCGATCGTGAGTCCCGCTGCCAGCAGCGATTCCTTCGCGTCGCCGCGCGGCGCGCTGGGCGTCGCGGCCGGCTGCCGGGCGGACTCGATGTTCACTGGCGTGGCTGCGGCAGGTTTGTCCGGCCCCGGGTCCGGCGTGTTCTGTTCGCGGCCGTACTGGTCTTTCCACAACGCCATGACGAATCTCCTGAATTGAAATCGAGCGGTGGTAATTACACAGGCAGGATGTGAGTGTCAAACGTACCAACCGCGGCGTCGCGTGCTGCCGACACTGGCGCGCAACTGCAGCGTATAGTACGCCGCAACAACGATGAGTCGGCGCCAGCGGCGTACGGGGGACTGCAATGATCAAGCTCACGATCAACGGTCAGGCTCAGGATGTCGAAGTCGCGGGCGACACGCCCCTGCTGTGGGTGTTGCGCGATACGCTCGGGCTCACGGGCACAAAATTCGGCTGTGGCAAAGCCTTGTGCGGCGCATGCACCGTGCACGTCGACGGCGCGCCGACGCGTGCGTGCATCACTCCAGTCGAGAGCGTTGCCGGTAAATCCATTACGACTATCGAAGGACTATCGAGCGATCGCAGCCACCCGGTGCAGCAGGCGTGGATGGAGCTCGACGTACCTCAGTGCGGCTACTGCCAGTCGGGGCAGATCATGTCCGCCGTCGCGCTGCTCGCGAACAATCCGAAACCTTCCGACGAAGACATCGACAGCGCGATGTCCGGCAACATTTGTCGCTGCGGCACGTATCCGCGCATCCGCAAAGCCATTCATCGCGCGGCCGAGCTGACGAGCACCAGCAAAGGGAGCGGCTGACATGAGCACCCAATCCCGTCGCACCTTTCTCAAGACTGCGAGCGTAACCACCGGCGGCCTCGTCATCGCGATGTATCTGCCCGCCTGCAGCAGGCCCGAGGATGCCGCGAAGAGCGCCGGTCCGGCGAAACAGGTCGCGGCGAACGCCTGGCTGAAAATCAGCACGGACGGAACGATCACTGTTCTGTGCGATCGCTCGGAGATGGGGCAGGGCGTCTACACCTCGCTGCCGACGCTGATCTGCGAAGAGCTTGGCGTCGCGCCGTCGAGCATCAAGGTCGAGTCCGCGCCGCCGGGCAAGGAGTACGTCAACGCGCTGCTCGGCGGACAAGTGACGGGCGGCAGCACGAGCGTGCGCGACGCTTGGGAGAAGCTGCGCATGGCCGGCGCCGAAGCGCGCACAAGATTGATCGCGGCAGCAGCGAACGAGTGGGGCGCGCCGCCGCAGTCGTGTTCGGTCGCCGATGGCTATGTCGTGTTCACCAGCCGCCGCAAATCGTTCGGTGAGCTGGCCGAAGCGGCGGCGGCGTTGCCGAAGCCGGAGAACGTGCAGCTGAAAGGCCGCAACGAGTGGCAGTACATCGGCAAGCCGCAAAAGCGCCTGGACACGCCGGCGAAAGTCGACGGCAGCGCGCAGTTCGGCATCGATGTGCGCTTGCCGGGAATGCTGTACGCGGCGCTAGCGCAACCGCCCGAGCTCGGTGCGAGCGTCAAGACTTTCAAGGCAGATTCCGCGCAAGGCATGC
>DATEKT010000065.1:0-5685 GCA_035277305.1 Steroidobacteraceae bacterium
CGGGGCCGCCTTCTTCTTCGGCGCAGCAGCCTTTTTCGGAGCCGCCGGCTTGGCCGGCGGGGCCGCCTTCTTCTTCGGCGCAGCAGCCTTTTTCGGAGCCGCCGGCTTGGCCGGTGCCGCCGCCGCCGCTGCGGGTGCCTCGGCAGCAGGCGCCGCGGGCGCTGCCGCTGGCTGAGCCGGCTTCAGGTCTGCCGCGAGCGTGTGCACGGCGAACATTGCGCCATACGGATCCACGAACTGGGCAATCCAGTCGCCGCCCGGCACTTCCATCGGACCGTTGACCAGTGTGCCACGCGCGTTCTTGGCCTTCTTCGCGGCATCGTTCACGTCCTTGACGCGAATGTAGCCGCACCAGGCCGGGCCGCCGGGCATTTCGGCCGGCTTGTTGAACATGCCGCCGCGCTGCACGCCGTTGCTGCCGAAGAGCACGTACTTGCCCATCGCGCCCATGTCGTGCTCAGCCTGCTTCTCCCAGCCGAACACCGCGCCATAGAAATCGACGGCGGCCTTCCAGTCGCTGGTCGCCAGCTCGTGCCAGGAGAACTCACCGCGCTTCGGTGCGGACTCCTTACCGGTCGTGTCCATCGGGTGGTAGTACACGCCGAAAGCCGCGCCCTGCGGATCCGCCAGCACGGCGTACTTGCCGCCGCTTGGGATGGAGGTGATTTCCTTCTTGACGCTGCCGCCGCGGCCCTTGACCGCCGCGACCGTCGCGTCGATGTCCGTCGTGCCGATGTAGTGCAGCCAGTGCGGCGCGTCGGTCGATTGCACGGAGCCGCCCAACGGGCCGCTGGCGCCGGCGAACATCTGATACGAGGGATCGTGCTCGAACGGCTGCGTCTTCCAGCCGACCACCTTCGAATAGAAGGCATGTGCGCCGCTCGTGTCCGGCGTCATCAGTTCATGCCAGACAAAGCGCCCACGTACTGTGTTGTCTGCCATCACGATCTCCCTCGCGAGTAAGTTGATTGTTGGGGACGTCAGTCGGATCGAAAAACGTGAGCGGCGGAGCATACTCTGCCCGCCGCCGCAAATGTAAGGACGTCGCGGGCGCTCACCGTGCGGGGCTTGCCAAAACGCGGCGATGAGGTACAACACGATTCGCGCAGGACTGGCGCTGCGCGTGAGCCCACAAACAACCATGACAATAATTTACCGCCCGCAGCTGTCGCGGCGGGCATTCGTGGCAGCAGCCGGCGCAGCGGTGGCAGCAGCGGCATTGCCGGCAAGAGCGCAGGGCAGCGGCGCGCTGCAGATCTGGTTCGTCCGACACGCCGAGAGCGAGATCAACGTCCCCGGCAATCCGCGCCCCGTGCCCGACGGCGGCGTCACGTATCCGCTGACCCGCAAAGGGGTCGAGCAGGCCAAGGCGCTGGCCGAGGCGACGGCTGCGGCGCCGATCGTGGCGATCTACACGAGCACTCACTTGCGAGCCGTGCAGACGGCCGACGCCGTCGCTTTCCGGCACGAGCTGACGCTGACGCTGGCCCCGGAAGCGGTGGAAATCGACCTCGGAATCAAGCCCGGCTCGCTGGAGGATCCGCGCACGGTCTACGTCGAGCTGGCGCGCAAATGGACCGTCGAGAAAGACTTCGAGGCGCGTCATGGCGAAGGCGAGAGCTTCGCCGACGTCCAGCGGCGCTTCCTGCCGTTCGTGCGCGAGGTCATGAACCGGCACGCGCAGGACAGCGGCGTGGTCATGATCGTGGCGCATGCCGCCACGATCGGCTTCATGCTGCCGGTCCTCGCCAGCAACGTGCCGCCGGACTACGCCCTGGTTCATCCGCTGCCGAACACCGGCATCGTCAAGACCGAGCTGCGCGACAGCCGCCTGTTCTGCCTCGACTGGCTGGGCATTCCGAACGAGGAGTTCGAGAAGGCGCCCGCCCAGTAGGTCAGGCTTCAGCCTGACTCTTGGTATTCTCCGCGGATGCGCAAACTCCTCTGGATCCTCGTCGCCCTGACGGGCGCGTTCGCTGTCGGCGGCATCGCCCTGCACCGGGGTGAAACCATCAATGCCATGTGGATCGTCGTCGCGGCGATCTGCGTGTACTCCCTCGGCTACCGCTTCTACAGCGCCTGGGTTTCGGCGAAGGTGCTGAGCGCCGATCCCAACCGCGCCACGCCGGCGCTGCGCCTGAACAACGGCCGCGACTACATGCCGACGCATCGCTGGATCGTGTTCGGCCATCACTTCGCGGCCATCGCCGGTCCCGGCCCGCTGATCGGTCCGACGCTCGCGGCGCAGTTCGGCTACCTGCCCGGGACGCTGTGGATCCTGGTCGGCGCCGTGCTCGGCGGCTGCGTGCAGGACATGACGATCCTGTTCCTGTCGACGCGGCGTGACGGCCGGAGTCTCGGCCAGATGGCGCGCGACGAGCTCGGCCCGGTCGGCGGTCTCGCCGCGATCATCGGCACGCTGACGATCATGGTGATCCTGATCGCGGTGCTCGGCCTGGTCATCGTCAATGCCATGAAACACAGCCCGTGGGCGACGGCGACGGTGTTCGCGACGATTCCGATCGCGGTGCTGATCGGCCTGTACCTGCGCAACCTGCGTCCGGGGCGCGTGCTCGAAGCTTCGCTGATCGGCGTGGCGCTGCTGCTGTTCGCCGTCGTCGGCGGCGGCTGGATCGATCATCACCCGACGCTGCGCGTGCTGTTCGATCTCGACGGCAAGTCGATCGCGTGGTTCGTGATCGGTTACGGCTTCATCGCTGCCGTGCTGCCGGTGTGGTTGCTGCTCGCGCCGCGCGACTACCTGTCGACGTTCCTCAAGCTCGGCACGATCATGCTGCTGGCGATCGCGGTCATCATCATGCGGCCCGAGATCAAGATGCCGGCGGTCACGCAATTCATCGACGGCACCGGGCCGATCTTCGGCGGCGCGCTGTTCCCGTTCGTGTTCATCACGATCGCGTGCGGCGCGATCTCGGGATTCCACGCGCTGGTGTCGAGCGGCACGACACCGAAGCTCATCGGCAGCGAGAGCGACGCGCGGCTGATCGGCTACGGCAGCATGATGCTGGAGTCGTGCGTCGCGATCATGGCGATGATCGCCGCGACGCTGCTCGAGCCCGGCGTGTACTTCGCGATCAACAGCGGTCCGGGCGTGGTCGGCACGACTGCGGATGCGGCCGTCGCGACGATCACCTCGTGGGGCTTCCCCGTCACGGCGGAGCAGATGCACGCGCTCGCGAAAGAGATGGGCGAGTCGACCTTGTTCGCCCGCACCGGCGGCGCACCGTCGCTCGCAGTCGGCATGGCGAGCATCTTCTCGAATGCGTTCGGACAAAGCCTGCTCGCGGTCTGGTATCACTTCGCGATCATGTTCGAAGCAGTATTCATCCTGACGACGCTAGACGCCGGCACGCGCGTCGGACGCTTCATGCTGCAGGATGCCCTCGGACACGTGTGGAAGCCGATGGGCCGGACGTCCTGGTATCCGTCGGTATTGATCGCGAGCGGGCTGATCGTCGCGGGCTGGGGTTACTTCCTGTACATCGGCGTCGTCGATCCGAACGGGGGCATCAACATTCTGTGGCCGCTGTTCGGCATCGCCAACCAGCTGCTCGCGGGCATCGCGCTGTGCGTGGCGACCGGCATTCTCGTAAAGCACGGCAAGGTGCGCTATGCGTGGGTGACTGGCGTGCCGCTGGCGTGGATCGCAATCGTCTGCACGATCGCCTCGTGGCAGAAGATCGTGTCGCCCGACGTGCGCGTCGGCTTTCTCGCGGCTGCGAACCAGCTCGCCGGCAAGCTGGCTTCGGGCGCGCTCACTCCCGAGCAGGCCGCGGTCGCGCCGCAACTGATCTTCAATCAGCGACTCGACGCGGCGCTCGCGCTGATGCTGACGGCGATTCTGTGGATCGTGATCGTCGACATGCTGCGCATCAGCTGGCGCGTCGTGAAAGGCCTGCCGGTGCCGCCGAGCTCCGAAGCGCCGGCGGTGGCGCTCGCGGAGGTGCGCACATGAGCAAGCGACTTCGCGATTTATGGAGCATGTTGCGCGCGCTGGCGACAGACGACGCATACGAGCGCTATCTGGAGCACCACGGCCAGGCGCACGCTGGAGTCGCGCCGCTGTCGCGACGCGAGTTCTATCTGGGAGAGCAGCAGCGCAAGTGGACGGGCGTCTCGCGCTGCTGCTGAAGAGCTACACCGTAAAGCCTTGCTTGGCGATCGGTAGCGCGCGAAGGCGCTTGCGCGTCGCCGCGTAGATCGCGTTGCAGAGTGCGGGCGCGACCAGCGCGACCGCCGGCTCACCCATCCCACCGGGCTTCTCGGTGCTGTTGACGACATACACATCGATCTGCGGCGTCTCGTTCATCCGCAACATCCGGTAGTCGTCGAAGTTCTGCTCCTTGACTCGGCCACCGGCGATGTTGATCTCGCTGAACAGCGCAGCCGTGAGGCCGAACACGATGCTGCCTTGGGCCTGCGCCTCGACGATGCCGGGGTTCACCATCTGGCCGCAATCGATCGCACACACGATGCGATGCACTTTCAGCTTGCCGCCCTGCACCGATATTTCGGCGACCTGCGCGAGGTACGAGTCGTAGCCCGACATCGCGGCGATGCCGTGGAAATGTCCGCTCGGCGCGTGGCCCCATCCTGCTTTCTTCGCAGCCGTGTCGACCACCATCTGCCAGCGCGCCTGCTTGTCGAGCATGTTGCGGCGGAACTCGTAGGGATCTGCTCCCGCCTCGTACGCCAGCTCGTCCATGAAACTTTCCACTGCGAAGCAGTTGAGCGCGTGGCTCACCGAGCGCCAGTAACCGACATCGATGCCGATCTCGTGCTGCAGGTAGTCGACGTAAACGTTCGGCACGGCATACGGGAAGTTGTGAGCCGCTTCCACCGCGAACGGATCGATTGCTCCGTTGGCAACGACCGCCGGCGCCCACCGCGAAGTGATCGACGGCGCGACCAGGTGGATCTTCACGGCGTTGAGCTTCTTGTTGGAGTCGAAGGTCGCGGCGAGCGTGTTGCGCGCCGGCGGACGATACTTGTCGTGAGTCATGTCGTCTTCGCGCGTCCACAGCACCTTCACCGGCTTGTTCACCGCTTTTGCGCATTCGACTGCGGCGGGAATGAAGTCGGACTCGAGCCGCCGGCCGAAGCCGCCGCCGAGGAACGTGGTGTGCACGAACACTTTCTCCGGCGGCAGTCCGGAAGCCTGCGCGGCCGCGGCCTGCGCGAACTGCTGAACCTGCGTCGGCACGTAAACGTGGCAGCCGTCGTCGCGAAACTCGGCCGTGCAGTTCTGCGGCTCCAGCGTGGCGTGCGCGAGCATCGGCAGCTCGTAGGTCTGCTCGACGCGGCGACCTGATCTGAGCGCTGCCTCCACATCACCCTCCTTGCGCACTTCCTTGCCCTTGCCGCTCGCAGCCGATTTCAGGCCCGCGGCGATCGAGGCGTTCGTCATCTTCGCGTTCGCGCCGGGCGCCCACTCGATCTGCAGCGCATCGCGCGCCTGGCGCGCCTGCCACCACGAATCCGCGATCACTGCGATGCCGGACGACGTCTGCAATACCTGGCGCACGCCCGGCAAGCCCTGCGCGGAATCTGCCTTGAAGCTCTTGACGCTCGCTCCGAGCTCGGGCGGTTGCGCAAGCGCCGCGTACAGCATTCCCGGCAAACGCACATCGATGCCGAACTGCGCGCTGCCGTCGACTTTCGCTG
>DATEKT010000066.1:0-22260 GCA_035277305.1 Steroidobacteraceae bacterium
TGTCGAGCGTGCGCAAGTTGGCGTACAGCTGCCGCGCATACGCGTCCGGGCGGATGCCGGCGTTGATCCACGTCATGTACGGGTTCGCCCGGCCCGGCGGACGCTGCGCGAGCACGGCAACCTTCTCGTGGTTGTCGGTGAACTCGTTCATCACCTGCTCGAGGCGCCGGCTCGGCACGATGTTGACCGGCGTGACCGGCGAGTAGTGGCGCGACGTCGTGCCCGGCACGCGCGGCGCGTTCGGGTTCGGACCCGCCTGGATCGTCGGCACGACCGCGCGCAGCTGCGAGAACGTGATGCTGCCCGGACGCAGCACGCGCGGACCGTCACCGATGCACGAGACGATCGTCGACTCGAGCCCGACTTTGCAGTCGCCGCCGTCCAGCACGAACTTGATCTCCTCGCCGAACTCCTCGCGCACGTGCTCGGCGCGGGTCGGGCTGAGATGCCCGTAGCGATTGGCGCTGGGCGCCGCGATGCCGCCGCCGAACGCATTCAGCAGCTGCTGCGCGACCGGATGATTGGGCACGCGGATCGCCACGGTGTCCTGGCCACCGGTGATCACGTCGTTAACGGCGGGCGCGCGCTTCGCGACCAGCGTCAGCGGGCCGGGCCAAAAGGCGTCGGCGAGCTTCTTCGCTTCCGGCGGCATCTCGCGCACCCAGCGCTGCAGGTAGCGCGGATGGTCGATGTGCACGATTACGGGGTGCGTCGAGGGCCGGTTCTTGGCGCGGAAGATCTTGCGCACCGCGTCCGGGTTATTGGCGTTCGCGCCCAGCCCGTAAACCGTTTCCGTCGGAAACGCCACCAGCTCGCCGGCGCGCAGCGCTTCGACAGCTTCCTGGATCTCTTGCTGAAGGACTCGTCCGATCGCCATAGGGGCGGGATGATAACAAGAAGGCTGCAGGCTCTAGGCTCTGGGCTTTGGCCAGAGCCGGAAAGAAACTTAGATTGTCTTTTTCTGGCTACAGCCTACAGCCTACGGCCTATTCCAATGACGCCCGCTTCCAGCCGCCATCCGTGCGTCGCAGCTCATAAGTCGGCCAGTAACGCTTATCCAACTTGAGGGTGATGACTTCCACCGAGCCGTTCCAGCTCACGGTGCGCAGGCGCAGCGAGGAGCGGTCCTCGCGACCCGAGACGGCTTTGACGAACGCGTCCAGGTCGGCGATCGGCTGACCGTCCACTTCGACGATGCGCCGCCCGGCCCAGAGCGAGTAGCGCGTGGCCGGCGAGCCGTACGAGAAGTAAGCGACGAACACGCCTTCGGGCTCGATGCCGCGCTGAGCCGAGAGAGCACGATGCGGCTTCTGCAGCACTGCGCCCGACCACACGACGATGCGATCGAGGTCGCGGCCGCCGAGCTGAACCGTCGGTACATCGACCGCCAGCTCCTTGCCGGCACGCAGCACCGTCACGCGCACCGAACCCTTCTGCACGGCGCGCTCGACTTCGCGGAAGCGGTTCACGACCGCGCCGTCGACGTCGAGAATCAGGTCGCCCGACTTCAGCAGCTTCGCGGCCGGCGAACCGCCGACCAGGCGCTGGACGCCGAGCACTTGCCGGCGCTCGGGACTGTGCTGCTCCATCTTCTGCACCCACGCGTCCGTCAGGCCGAGCTTGCGCGCGCTCGCGAGCGGCACGGGCTGCAGCTCCGCCTCCAGCGAATGCAGGGAGCGACCGTCGCGCACCAGCGGCAGCATCTCTGTCAGCACATCCGCGGGGATGCCGCGGTTTTCCTGCACCGTGTCGCGGCCGGACTCGTAGGCGAAGCTCGCCCAGCTGGCGACCACTTCGCCGCTCTTGTTGACCAGCACGCCGTCGTAGTCGCTCGGCCCGTTGATCAGTGAGATGGTCTCGAGATTGGCCTCGCGGAACTGCAGTGTGCGCGACAGGGGGTACGCCGACGGATCGATCGATGCGACCGTCGCGGAGCGCGATTGCACCTTGCCGTCGGGACGCACGCCGACGGCCCACACCTCTTCGCCCGGGTGCAGCTCCGTGGGACGCATGGTCGCCGCGCGCGCCGGGGTGGTACCGATCAGCTTTGGATCGTAGGAAACGACCGCGAGGTTGTGCAGCGGGTGCACGTACTCGACCCGGCCCGGGATCTCGATCGTGCCGGAGAACGTCAGGCGCACGTCGCCGAGCGGCGTCGGCACCGTGTTGCGATCGACCAGCACCAGCCCACGCTCGGCGTCGATGATCACGCCCGTGCCGTAGTAGCTGCGCTCGGTGATGCCCGAGACGGAGTACGGCATGTCGAAGTTCACCAGCACCAGCGATGGTGCGAGCTTGTTGACCAGAGGATCTGCAGTCTTTGCGTAGCTGGTGGTCGCGGGCGTCTGCGGCTGATCGCCATCGCTGTCCGCCCAGCTTTTGCACGGCCACGTGCCATTCGCATCGTCGCGTTTGCACTCGCGCGCCGGGAACCAGCGGCGATCCATGCGCATCACGCGAACCTGCGCCGTATTCGGATCGTCGAGGGTGAAGAAGCGCACCGGGGCGCGCTGCCCGTCGTGCAGCTGCCCGACGACCTGCTCGAAGTCGCTGAGCGACGCGATGTCCTTACCGCCGACTTCCGTCACGACGGCGCCGCGCGGCACGGCCGCCGCGCCGAGGATGTAGCCGGGATTCGCGATGTAGACGCCGCGGATCGGCACGTTGATGTGACGCGCCTGCTGCCACGACAGGTTGTGCACGACGCCGTCGCCGAACTCGAGGAACTGGTCCGGCGTGATCGAGTAGAGGTCCTGCACGGCCAGGTCGCGTTCGAGCACTTCGCCGCCGCGCTCGACCTGGATCTTCACTGTCTTGCCGACGCTGTCGTCGAGCACGCGCGAAAGCAGATCGAAATCCGCCGTCAGCTCGCCGTTGATGCGCACCAGGATGTCGCCCGGTTCGAGCGGGCCTTCCGCCGGGGCGCCCCGCTGCACTTCCGACACGACCAGCATGCCGGTCTTCGCCGGAAACTTGCGGCGCACGGCGGTTTCGGTCTCGGAGCGCAGGCCGAGGCGATGCACTTCGTCGAACGGCGTGTAGACGAACACTGTTTGCAATGTGCCGCGCGCGACAGGCTTGCCTTCCTGGATGAGCTGCAACGCGCGCGCGACGCGATCGAGCGGCAGGTAGAAGCTCGATTGAGCCGCGGAGCTGCCGCCGGCGTTGAGCGCCAGCACGCGCCCGTCGATGTCGATGACCGGCGATCCGGACGAGCCGCCCGACGTGCCGGAAGCCGCCTGGTAGTAGAACGTGTTGAAGTCGTTGTACTTGCCGATGCCGTAGTTCGGCGCCTCGCGATCCAGGCGCGCGAGCGTGCCCGCGAGGATCGAAAGCTGCTCGCCGGCGTCGTTGCCGATGACGCGAATCTCGCGCCCGACCAGCGCGCCCTGCGGAAAGAGCTTGAGCTCGGTCGGCTTGATGAAGCGCAGCTTCGAAGGATCGTAGCGATAGAAACCGAAGTCGTGCACCGGATCGCGGTACACCGGATAGAGCGTGACTTCCTCGCGATTGAGGAACACCGCCTGCGCCGTCACCGGTCCCGGCGTCACGACGTGGCGGTTGGTGAGGATCAGGCCGCGCTTGGCGTCGACGACGAAGCCGGTCGCCTGGCTCGACATGTTCCACTCGGTGTCGAACGCGCGCGCAAGGTCGACCTGGATGGTGACGACGCCGGTTGCGACCTTCTCCAGCGTGCGGGTCCAGCGCGAGTCTTCGGCGTCGGAGATCGGCACCGCGCTCGCCGGCGCGGTCTCGCGCGCTTCCGGAGCGGGTGGAGTAACCGCCACGGGTGCTTCCGTGGCAGCACAAACAGTCAGGGGGGTTACCAGCAGTGCGAACAGCAGACGTCTTTGCATTCAGGAAACCGCGTCAGGACGATGCTCAACCGAGCAACAGGAAGCCCCAGATCACCGCGAGCACGCCGAAGGATAGCAGCACGGCGGTGGAGCCCACGTCCTTCGCCAGGCCCGAAAGCTCATGACGTTCCAGACCGATGCGGTCGACAACAGTTTCAATTCCCGTGTTCAGCAGCTCGACGATCAGCACCAGCAGCACCGAGGAGACGAGCAATGCCTTCTCGACGGGGGTCTTGCCGAGCCATGCGCCGAGCGGCAGCAGCACGACCGCGAGCGCGACTTCCTGGCGGAACGCCGCCTCGGAGCGGAAGGCGCCCCGGAATCCCTTCCACGAGTTGACGAACGCGAGCAGCAATCGGCGCATGCCGGAGAGCTTGGGGCGGTCTTGCATGACGGACGGCAGTTCGCTAGCCACGTTGATAGGTCAGGTCGAGTTGCTTGGCGGCGCGGACGTCGTCCAGCCGGCGGACCGGCAGAGTATACGGCGCGCCCTTGACCTTCGCGGCATCCTGTTCAGCTTCGCGCTGAATCGCAACCATCGCCTCGATGAACGCATCGAGCTCTTCCTTCGCTTCCGTCTCGGTCGGCTCGATCAGCAGGCACTCCGGCACCAGCAGCGGGAAGTACGTCGTCGGCGCATGGAAGCCGTGATCGAGCAACCGCTTGGCGAAGTCCATCGCATTCACGCCGAGCTGCTTCGCCTGGCGCTTGAGCGTGATGATGAACTCGTGACTGGCGCGGCGTCCGGGGTACGCGGCGTCGAAGCCCGCGTGCTGCAGGCGCGCGAGCATGTAGTTGGCATTCAGCGCCGCATACTCGGCGACCCGCTGCATGCCGGCGCGCCCGAGCATCCGCATGTAGACATAAGCACGCAGCAGCACGCCCGCGTTGCCCATGTATGCCGACAGCCGGCCGATCGTCTGCGGCAGGTCGCGCGCGTCGAGCCAGCGATAGCGATCGCCCTCGCGCCCGACGATCGGAATCGGCATGAACGGCAGCAGGCGCTGGCCGACGCCGACCGCACCCGAGCCCGGCCCGCCGCCGCCGTGCGGCGTCGAGAACGTCTTGTGCAGGTTCATGTGGATGACGTCGAAGCCCATGTCGCCCGGACGCACCTTGCCGAGGATCGCGTTGAGATTCGCGCCGTCGTAGTACAGCAGGCCGCCCGCTTCGTGGACGAGCTTGGCGACTTCCTGGATGCGCCGCTCGAACACGCCGAGCGTCGAAGGATTGGTGAGCATGATGCCGGCGGTCTTCGGCCCGAGCGCCTGCTTCAGCGCCTCGATGTCCATGTCGCCGTTCGGCAGCGAAGGCACTTCGATGACAGTGCAACCGCACATCGTCGCCGTCGCGGGATTCGTGCCATGCGCGGCGTCCGGCACGATGATCTCGGTGCGCTCCAGGTCGCCACGCGCGCGGTGATAGGCGCGGATCATCGCGACGCCGGCGAACTCGCCCTGCGCGCCCGCCATCGGCGTCAGCGAGACGCCCTTCATGCCGGTGACTTCCTTCAGCATCTCCTGCAGCTCGAACATGCAGGCGAGGAAGCCCTGGCTCACGCTGTCCGGCGCGAGCGGATGCCGGCCGAGAAACTCCGGCAGCATCGCGAACTGATTGCACGCGCGCGGGTTGTATTTCATCGTGCACGAGCCGAGCGGATAGAAGTGCGTGTCGATCGAGAAGTTCAGCTGCGACAGGCGCGTAAAGTGGCGCACAGCCTGCAGCTCCGACACCTCCGGCAGCGCGGCGCGCTGCTTGCGCCGGAATTTCTCCGGCACTTCCGCGACGGCGGCGTGCGGATACTGACCGGCGGCGCTGCGGCCCGTGCGTGAATGCGTGAAGATCAACGGTTCCTGCATCACTTTCATCACCTGCATCACTTCATCACTTCTGACAACGCCGCTGCATACGCCGCAACGTCTTCATCCGTCCTCGTCTCGGTCGCGCACACGAGCAAGGCGTTGCCCAGCTCGGGGTACTGCCGCGACAGATCGTAGCCGCCGACGATCCCCCGCTTCGCGAGCGCTTCGAGCACGTCGCCCGGCTTGCGATCGAGCTGCAGCACCGCTTCGTGGAACCGCGGGCCGCCGAATGCGAGCTTCACGCCCTTGATGCGCGTGAGCGCTGCGACCAGCGCGCTCGTCTGGGTCTGCGACGCTGCCGCGACCTTCTCCAGGCCCGCCGCGCCGAGCAGCGACATGTGGATCGTCGCCGCCGTGACCAGCAAACCCTGGTTCGTGCAGATGTTCGAGGTCGCCTTGCTGCGGCGGATGTGCTGCTCGCGAGCCTGCAAGGTGAGCGTGAAGCCCGGCTTGCCGTCGAGATCGACGGTGCGGCCGATGATGCGGCCCGGCATCTGGCGCACGTGCTCCATGCGCGTCGTCATGAAGCCGAAGTACGGACCGCCCGAGGATAGCGGCACGCCGAACGGCTGACCGTCGCCGACCACGATGTCCGCACCCCTGGTTGTCGCCTGGGCCCCCCACTCGCCCGGCGGCTTCAACAGCGCCAGCGACAGCGGATTCACGACCGCGATCAGCAACGCATTGTTCGCCTGCGCCCAGTCGGCAATCGCGTCGACGTCTTCGAGCAGGCCGAAGAAGTTCGGCTGCTGGACGACGACTGCGGTGATGTCCTGACCCGTGTACGCGTCGAGCGACGACGTGCTCAGCGTACCGCTCTGCGCTTCGTACGGCAGCACATCGAACTTGAGGTTCTGTCCTTCGGTGATGGCCCGCGCCACGTCGAGGTACGTCGGATTGAGCTCGGCCGGAACGAGAATGCGCGCCGACTTCGACTTGCGATTCGCGCGCACCGCCATCAGGCACGCCTCCGCGAGCGCGGATGCGCCGTCGTAGAGCGATGCGTTGGAGACCTGCATTCCCGTCAGGCTCGCCATCATCGTCTGGTACTCGTACAGCAGCTGCAGCGTGCCCTGGCTCGCCTCCGCCTGGTACGGCGTGTAAGCACTGTAGAACTCGCCGCGCGTGACGATCGCCCAGACCGCCGCGGGAATGTGATGCTCATACGCGCCGGCGCCCAGGAAGTTGAGCGGCCGGCCGTCGAGGCCGGCGCGCTGCTGCATGAGTCGCCCGACTTCCATCTCGGTCAGCGCTTCCGGAATGCCGGCGAGCGACTTGATGCGCAGCGCGGCGGGAATCTCTTCGAAGAGTGCATCGATGCTCGGCGCGCCAATCGCGGCCAGCATCTCGCGAACGTCGTTTTCGGTGTGCGGGATGAACGGCATGTCAGTGCCCCGCCTCCTCGACGACCTTCTCGTAAGCCTTCGCATCGAGCAGGCTGCCCAGCTCGCTGTTGTTGCTCGGCTTCACCTTGTACAGCCAGCCCTGACCGTACGGATCGCTGTTCACGAGCTCCGGCGTCGCGCTCAGCGCATCGCTGTTGTTGGCAATGACCTCGCCCGATATCGGACTGTAGACATCGGACGCTGCCTTAACGGATTCGACGACGGCCGCCGCGCCGCCCTTCGTCAGCGCCTTGCCGACTTCGGGCACTTCGACGAAGACGAGGTCGCCGAGCGCGCCCTGCGCGTGGTCGGAGATGCCGACGGTCACGGTGCCGTCGCTCTCGACGCGAGCCCATTCGTGAGAGTCGAGGTATTTGAGGTTGCTCGGAATGTTGGACATGGCTGGTACCTGCTTCTTAGATCAATGCTTTGCCGTTGCGCACGAACGGATATTTGACGACCCGGGCCGCAAGCAGCTTGCCGCGGATGTCGACCTGCACCTGCTCGCCGGTCGCAGCCGGGACGCGCGCGAAACCGATCGAGCGCTCGAGCGTCGGCGAGAAGGTGCCGCTGGTCATTTCGCCTTCACCGCTTCCCGGCACGACGACTTTCTGATGACTGCGCAGCACGCCGCGGTCCTCGAGGACCACGCCGACGAGCTTGCGCGGCACGCCGCCACGCCGCTGCGCTTCGAGCGCGGCGCGACCGATGAAGTCGCGGTCTGGCGGATCGAACGCGACAGTCCACGTCAGGCCGGACTCGAGCGGCGTCAGGTTCTCGTCCATGTCGTTGCCGTAGAGGTTCATGCCTGCTTCCAGGCGCAGCGTGTCGCGCGCGCCGAGACCGCACTGGCGGACACCCGCCTCGCGCAGGGCCACCCAGAACGCTGCGATGTCCTTCGCCGGCAGAATGACTTCCCACCCGTCTTCGCCGGTGTAGCCGGTGGTCGCGACGAAATGCGAATCGAGCTGGCGGGAGAAGAACGGCTTCATGCCCATCACGGCGTCGGCGCTCTTGCCGATGACCTTCGCCGCCTTGGCGCGCGCATTCGGTCCCTGCACGGCGACCATCGCCAGGTCGGTGCGCGGCTGGATGTCGACCTTGAACGGCTCGGCCCAGCGCTTCAGCCACGCGGTGTCCTTGTCGCGCGTGCCGGCATTCACGACGACGCGATAGTGCTCGTCGTCGCCGAAATACGTGATCAGATCGTCCACGACGCCGCCGCGCTCGTTGAGCATGCAGCTGTAGAGCGCCTTGCCGGAGTCTTTGAGTTTCGCGACGTCGTTGGCGAGGAGATGGCGCAGGTAGTCGCGGGCGCGCGCCCCCGAGACATCGGCGATCAGCATGTGCGAGACATCGAACATGCCGGCGTCGCGCCGAACGGCGTGATGCTCTTCGATCTGCGAGCCGTAGTGGACCGGCATGTCCCATCCGCCGAAGTCGACCATGCGGGCGCCCGCAGCGACGTGCGTTTCGTACAAAGGCGTCTTGAAGCCCATCATTGCTCCAGCAAAACAAAAGACGGCAGCTTCCGCTTGCGCGGGCTGCCCTCTGTCCTGCTACCTGAGAGATCCGGCGCGCAGCGCCTCTCCCCTTCGGTGAGTCCGACCGCGCCTTGCGACGTGGCTGACTACTCTCCAGAGCCCCTCGGGATGCGCGCGGCGCACCGTGAACATGCCGTTCTTCTGCCTGAGCGTTTCCGGGCGGTTGCGCCTTCGGCGGTCGCTGATCGAAGACCCGAGCGACTCTCTCCGGCCATGCCTTTGCGATGGGTGCCGTATGGTAGCAGAGAAGCGGTTTAGAATTCCGTCATGTCCATGCTGCCCCGCCGCCGCTCCATCCCCGTCCGCATCGGCGCCGTCGTCGTCGGCGGCGACGCACCCGTTGCCGTGCAGTCGATGACGAATACCGACACGGCCGACGTCGAGTCGACCGTCCGCCAGGTCGCGGACCTCGCGCGCGCCGGCTCCGAGCTGGTGCGGGTCACAGTGAACACCGACGAGGCCGCAGCCGCAGTGCCGCACATCGCGGAGCGTCTCGCACGCGCGGGCGTCTTCGTACCGCTGGTGGGCGATTTCCACTTCAACGGCCACCGCCTGCTCAAAGCACATCCGGCGTGCGCGCAGGCGCTGGCGAAATACCGCATCAACCCCGGCAACGTCGGCCGCGGCACCAAGCGCGACCCGCAGTTCGCCGAGATGATCGAGGTCGCCTGCCGCAACGCGAAGCCGGTGCGCATCGGCGTCAACTGGGGGAGCCTCGACCAGGATCTGCTGACCCGGATGATGGACGAGAATTCGCAACGCCCGCAGCCGCTCGACGCCAACGAAGTGATGCGCGAGGCGCTGGTCGTCTCGGCGCTCGATTCCGCGGAGCGCGCGGTCGAGCTCGGGCTCGCGCGCGATCGCATCGTCATCTCCTGCAAGGTGAGCGGCGTGCAGGACTTGATCGCGGTGTACCGCAACCTTGCAGCGCGCTGCGAATACGCGCTGCACCTCGGACTGACCGAAGCCGGCATGGGCTCGAAGGGCATCGTCGCCTCCACTGCGGGCATGGCGGTGCTGCTGCAGGAAGGTATCGGCGACACGATCCGCGTCTCGCTGACGCCGGAGCCGAACGGCGATCGCACGCAGGAAGTGATCGTGGCGCAGGAGATCCTGCAGACGCTCGGACTGCGCTCGTTCGTGCCGATGGTGATCGCCTGCCCGGGCTGCGGGCGCACGACCTCGACCTACTTCCAGGAGCTCGCGCAGAAGATCCAGACGCACATCCGTCACCAGATGCCCGAATGGCGCAAGCAGTTTTCGGGTGTGGAAGAGATGACGGTCGCGGTAATGGGCTGCGTCGTGAACGGGCCGGGCGAGAGCAAGCACGCGAACATCGGCATCAGCCTGCCGGGCACCGGCGAGCGGCCGGTGGCTCCGGTCTATATCGACGGCGAGAAAGGACCGACGCTCAAGGGCGAGCGCATCGCGGAGGAGTTCCAGTCGCTGGTCGAGGACTACGTCGCGAAACACTACGCGCGCAAGGAGCCGGCATGAGTGAGCTCACTGGCAAGAAATGCGTCCCGTGCGAAGGCGGCGTGCAGCCGCTGACGCGTGTGCAGGCGCAGGACCTGATGAAGCAACTGCAACCGCAGTGGCAGCTGGCCGAAGACAACAAGAGCATCGCAGCCGAGTGGAAGTTCCGGAACTTCTTCCACACGATGAGCTTCGTCAACGCGGTCGCGCACATCGCCAACGCCGAGGATCACCATCCCGACCTCGAAGTCGGTTACGGCTACTGCCGCATCCGCTACAACACGCACGCGATCGGCGGCTTGTCCGAGAACGATTTCATCTGCGCGGCGAAGATCGACGCGCTGCCCCGCACCTAGAGCCGGAACAACACACCGAGCGACAGCAGCTCGACGTGGCTCTCGGCAAGAAGGTCATTGCGCTCGATGTCCTTCGAGCGCTCGTACTCCAGCCGCGCGCTCCAGCGGCCCGCGAAATTCCAGTCGACGCCGGCGCCGCCGAACAGCACGCGATCGGCATAGGTGGCGGAAGACCCCGATGACACGAACGTGTTGCCGCTCCCACGGATCTTCGAGTCGGCAAAGAGCACGCCCGCGCGCACGAACAGCTCGAAACCCGCACCGACCGGCAGCTTGCCGAGCGCCGAAACCGCGGGACCGCTCACGTCGGTCGTGAAGTGCCTCTCGAACGTAAAGGGGCCCGGCGGAAAGAAGCCCGAATCCTCGAGGACGTAGGTCTCGTCGATGCGCGAGGATCCGAAGTCGAGGTACTCGAGCTCGACTGCGAAATTGCGGTGGAAACGATAACCGGCGAGCCCGCGCCAGCCGGTACTGTCGCTGTCGGTATCGAGCGTGGTCCGCGGCAGGTTGAGAACACCGCCGCTGTTGCCGACCCCGAAGATGAGCACGATCGTGTCCTGCGCGCCGCCTTTGCTGACGTCGTGCGTAGCGCCGCCGGCACTCGCGCCGAGATACCAGCCGGTCGTCACCTGCTCTGCTGCCTGCGCGCCGTGCGCGAACATTCCGAGCAGCAGCAGCTGCCCGAGCACTCCAATCCGTTTCATCGAACTTCTCCGTGTCAGGCGCCGGTCGCAATGCTTTGGGGTTCGAGTTGCGGTCCGACCGGATGCCTGAATTCCCGTTTGGCGAAGTCTATACGCTCCGCCGGCGAGGCGCGGAAGTTGCCGCGCTCTTCGCAAATCCTGAGACGGCGCAGCAGTCCCTGTCGATTCGCGATCTGGATCGCGAGCCCCGGCCGCGCATTCAGCTCCAGCACCAGCGGCCCGAGATCGCGATCGAGCACGACGTCGACGCCGATGTAACCGAGACCCGTCAGCTCGTAGCAACGCGCCGAGATATCCAGGATCGTGTCCCATTCCGGCACCCGCAGGCCCGCGATCGCGTGCGTCGTGTCCGGATGATGCGTCACGACCTCGGTGCTGATGACTCCGTCGAGCGTGATGCCCGTCGCCAGATCGATGCCCGCACCGACCGCGCCCTGATGCAGGTTTGCCTTGCCACGCGAACCGCGGGTCGGCAACCGCACCATCGCCATGACCGGAAAGCCGCGGAACACGATCACGCGGATGTCCGGCACGCCCTCGTAGCTGATGCGCTCGAACAGCGGCGAGAAGCGCACCATGTATTCGACGATCACCACGTCCTGCACGCCGCCGAGGCTGAACTGCCCGTTGATCGCATTCGACAGGTGATGCGACAGAAAATCCTCGTCGAGGATCTCGCCGCCGATCGTGCGGTAACGGTTGCCGCTGCGGCCGCTGATCACCACGATGCCGTCGCCGGCGCTGCCGTGCGCCGGCTTCAGCGCGAATTCGTTGTGACTGCGAACGATGTCCGGCAGCGTGCGGATGTCGTGCTGGGTTTCGATCACGCCGTACAGCTCCGGCACGGCGATGCCCGCGGCGATCGCGAGCCGCTTGGTCTTGAGCTTGTCGTCGACCAGCGGGTACAGCCGGCGCGGATTGAAGCGCGAGATGTAGTCGCCGTTGCGCTTGTTGAGGCCCAGCACGCCCTCGCGCTGCAGGGTCCCATAGCTGCCGAACATCAGGTCGCACTCCCCGACGGCGTACTGGACGGCCGCAGCGCCTTGAAGCGTCGCAGCTCGAGCAGACGGTAGCCGGTGTAGCGGCCGGCAAGGAGCGCGGCGGCGATCACGAGCAGCAGCAGTTCGGGGAAGACGAAGATCAGGTGCGCGAGCGCCGCGATGCCCATGACCAGATACGCGACCGCCGCGACGATCAGGCTGCCCACGCCTTCCTGGATCGCCTCCGACGCGCCGCGCTCCTCCCAGACGATCGACATGCGCTCGATCGTCATCGAGATGATGACCATCGGAAACAACGCGATCGACAGCCCGGGCTGGATGCCGAGCTTGTGGCTGAGCACGCTGATGCCGGCCATCAGCATGACCACGACGGTCAGCACGCAGGTCAGTCGCGGCACCAGCAGCAGCCTCAGCTTCTCCAGGTAGAAGCGGATCAGCAGCCCCAGGAACACGATGACGACGAACAGCACGATGCCCCAGACCAGCAGCGTCTCGCGGAACGCGAGCGCGACCAGCACCGGCATGAACGTGCCGAAGGTCTTCACGCCGACGAAGTTGCGCAGGAACAGGATCACCAGCGCGCCGATCGGGATCATCAGCAGCACGCTGTAGACCGCCTGCGTGGCGATGGGGAGCGAGAACAGCGAGAACTCGATCGAGTGCGAGCCGATCTTCTCGGCGCGCCGCTCGGCGACCAGCATCGAGTCCAGGAGGTTCTGCTGGACGGCCAGCGTCACGTCCGGCGGCGAGCCGCCCTCGACGTCGGCGATCCGGTCGTCGCCGCGCCACCAGATGAAGAAATCGTGCGGCAAGCCCTGCTCGAGCGTCCGCGGATTGAAGTACAGCCATTGCACGCCGTCGTGCACCTCCAGCAGCTGCTCGGACTGCACCGGACCGGGCTCGTCGCGCAGGAGCACTCCGTGCGCGATGCGCGCCGGAATCTGCGCGCCCGCGAGCAGCACCGTCGCGAGACGCGCCCGATCGGAGGAGGTGCTGCCGCGCTTCAGGAACACGCTGACGTAGGGGTCGTTCTGCGCGAGGTTCAGATGTCGCAGCAGCTCGGTCGTGAAGCTCGCGACGTCGGCGGACTGGCGGCGGACTTCCGCGATCAGTGCTTCCATCGCGATCCGCGAAGGCTCGTCGAGCTCCGGTTGCGCGGGGAACGGCGGGGTCGTGTCTTCGGCGATGCGTGTCGCGTCCCGGTAGACCTGCGCGCGGTAGTACAGGGTCTGCGGACCGGTCGCCTGGCGCAGCGACCACTGCGCTTCGCGTCCCTCCGGGGCATTGCGGGTCGCGAGACCGAAGCCGCGCGACACGAAGTTCTCATCGAGCAGCGCGAAGCCGGGAGTCAGCGTCGGGATGCGCAGCGTCGCCTTCACGGCCGCCGGTCCGGGCTCGAAGCGCACCGCCGCCTCGATGTTCCAGATCTGCGTCTCCTCCTGCGGACGCAGCGGAAAGCCCAGTACGTGCACCTTGTAGAAGAACAACGCGAGGCCGAGCAGCGTCAACACGGCCGACAGCGCGTAGATGTGGCGGTTATTCATTGGTGGCGCTGCAATGGGGCGCCAAGCCTACACCAGCAGCCGTGAATGTTCGCCTGTGTCACGGCGTGACCCGGGCCACCGCGGGCAGCTCGCCGCTCGTCCCCATCGCGCGGCCCATGAAGAACCGCTTCGCCAGCGCGCTCGCGTCCACGGCGCCGAGTCCCGCGCGGCGGATCGAGCCCAGCGTCGCATCCGAGGTGCTGAACAGGCGATTGAGTCCATCGACCAGCCCCAGCGCGATCATGTTCTCGCTCTTGCGCCAGCGTTCGTAGCGTCGCAACACCCGCAGCTCGGCCAGGGCGCCGGGATCGGCGCCGTTCGCAAGCTCCTGTGCCAGCACTTCGATGAGCGCCGCGCAGTCGAGGAAGCCAAGGTTCACTCCTTGGCCGGCGAGCGGGTGGATGGCGTGCGCGGCGTCGCCGACGAGCGCGAAGCGCTCTTTGCAGTACTGACGCGCATGGGCGAGCCGTAACGGGAAATGCAGACGCCTCGCCGCGATTTCGACCTTGCCGAGTGCCCCGTCGATTGCGCGCTCGATCTCTTGCGCTGCCTCTTCGGGCGGGCAACTCGCAAGATGCTCGGCATGCGCCGGGCGGGTGGTCCACACGATGGAGCTGCGACCATCGGCCAGCGGCAGGAAAGCAATCGGGCCGTCGGCGAGAAAGCGTTGCCATGCGGTGCGCGCGTGCGAATGTTCGGTGCGCACGTGGGTCACGAGCGCCCGCTGGTCGTAGTCCCATCCGGCGGTTTCGATGCCCGCGAGCTTGCGGCTGAGCGAGGCAGCGCCGTCGGAGCCGATCACCAGCGTCGCGCTCAAGGTGCGATCGTCGCCGAGCGACACCACGGCGCGATCGCGCTCCAACGTCATGCCCGCCAGTTCCGCCCGCAACAGCGTGACGCGGCGAAACGCCGGACACTCGTATAGCGCCCATTGCAGCTGCCGGTTCTCGACGATGTGACCGAGGTTCGGCTCGCTCGTCGCGCTGGCGCTGAAGCTAATCGCGCCGGCGCCGCGCGGGCGGCTGGCGGCGTCCCACACGATCATCTCGTCGTAGGGCGACAGGCTCTGCGCAGGAATGAGCGGCCACGCGCCGACCGCCGCGAGAATGCGTTGCGAGGCGCGCGAGACGGCGGAGACGCGCAAGTCGGCCTCGCCCTGCGGCTGCGCCGGAGGATTCGCCTCCAGCACCGCGATGCGCAGGTTGGCGAGCCGTGGATTGGCTGCCGCCAGCGCGGCCGCGCAGGCACCGACCATGCCGCCGCCGACGATGATGATGTGAAAGTCGGGGCGCATCAGGTGAGGCTCGCGCCGCGCGCCAGTTTCGGAATCCGGCCCGCCGCGCCCATCGACAATTGCGAGAGCGCGCCCTTCGCCGCCGGCATGAGATCGAACGCGAGCATGCCGACATTGCGCAGCGCCTTGATCGGACCGAAGGGTTGCGTGAAGACGCGCACCAGGCCGTCCGTGAACCGGACGATGTTGCTGCGATCGGCGACCCGCCATTCCCGGTATCGCTCGAGCCACATGCCGTCGCCCGGATCGAACTCGCCCTGCTGCTGCACTCGGCCGTCGGCGAGCACTTCTGCGAGACTGGCGGCGTCTCGCAGACCGAGATTGAAGCCCTGCCCCGCAATCGGATGCAGCGTCTGAGCGGCGTTGCCGACGATCGCGAGCCGCTCGGCGATGTGCTCGTCGGCTCGCGTCAGCGCCAGCGGATAGAGCTGGCGCGCACCGACCTTCATGAAGCGGCCGAGCCGGAACCCAAAGGCATCCTGCAGCCGGGCGATGAATGCTGTGTCGTCCACCTCGGCGATGGTCGGCGCGACGTCTGTCGCGAACGTCCAGATCAGTCCGATCCGCCCTTCGCTCATCGGCAGCAGCGCCAGCGGGCCTTCTGCCGTGAAGCGCTCGTACGCAACGTGATCGTGAAAGCGTTGCGCGAGCACATTAGTCACGAGTGCGGTCTGCTCGTAGTTCCAGGTCTGCGCACCGATGCCGGCCGCTTCGCGCAGCACGGATTGAGCACCGTCGGCGGCTATTGCAAGCCTGGCTTCCACGGCAACGCTGCCCTCCTTGCCGAGATCGCAGTCGATGCGCTGTCGCCCGTCCACGAGTTGCAAGCCGCGCACGCGCGCCGGGGCCAGGATGCGCACAGAGCTTTGCTCGAGCCGACGCCACAGCGCCGCGCCCATCACGCGATTGACGACGACGAAACCGAGCGCGCTCAGGCCCTGCTCCGCCGCGTCGAGGCGCGCGAAGCCGAATCGCCCGCGATCGGAAACGTGGATGCGGCGGATGGCGGTCGCTTCACGCTCCAGCAGCGACCACACGCCCAGCGCTTCGAAGATGCGGCGGCTGCCGTTGGACAGCGCAGTGGTGCGATCGTCGAAGCTCGGCTGGCCGAACGTGCCGAACGGATGCGCCTCGATCAGGACGACGTCGAGACCGAGGTCGGCCAGCGCCAGCGCCAGCGTCGCGCCGACCAGGCCACCGCCACAGACGGCGACATCAGTGCTACGCGCGTCCATTCATCAGCTTCTCGACGGCATCCGCTTCCTTCGGCAACCCGCGCGTGAGCACTTCGTTGCCGTCCCCCGTCACCGCGACGTCGTCCTCGATGCGCACTCCGATGTTCCACCACCGCTTGGCCACGCCCTTCGAGCCGGTCGGGATGTAGATCCCCGGCTCGACGGTCAGCGCCATGCCCGGCTCGAGCACGCGCCACTGCTCGCCGATCTTGTAGTCGCCGACGTCGTGCACGTCCATGCCGAGCCAGTGACCGGTGCGATGCATGAAGAACCGGCGATAGGCGCCTTCCTTGATCAGCGCCGGCACCTTGCCCTTGAGGATGCCGAGCTTCACCAGGCCCTGCGTGATCGCACGCACCGCGGCGTCATGCGGGTCGTTCCAGTGATTGCCGGGCTTCGTCTTGGCGATCGCGGCGTATTGCGCATCCAGCACGACTTCGTAGATTGCCCGCTGCTCGGGCGTGAAGCGGCCGTTGACCGGGAACGTGCGCGTGATGTCGGACGCATACAGCTCGTATTCGCAACCGGCGTCGATGAGCAGCAGGTCGCCGTCGGCGAGCGTCTCGGAGTTCTCGTGATAGTGCAGGATGCAGGCGTTCGCCCCGCTGCCGACGATCGGGTGATACGAGATGTCGGCATTGTTGCGGCGGAACTCGTGCAGCAGCTCCGCCATCACTTCGTACTCGGTACGGCCAGGGCGTGCAAAGCGCATCGCGCGCTTGTGCGCACCCACGGCGATGCGGGCGGAATGGCGCAGCGTGTCCAGCTCGGGGCGCGACTTGAACAGCCGCATGTCGTGGAGCAGGTGATCCAGCGCCACGAACTCCTGCGGCGGCTGTCCGCTGCGCGATTGCGACTGCGACTTCAGGCCGTTGACCCAGCCGATCACGCGCTGATCGAACTCCTGGTGCACGCCCATCGTGTAATAGACGCGCGCGCAGTTCTCCATCAGGCCGGGCAGGATGTCGTCGATGTCGGAGATCGGGAACGCATCGTCCGCGCCATACTCGCGCGTCGCGCCGTCGGGGCCGGCGCGGCGTCCGTCCCAGGTCTCGCGCGTCGGATCGCGGTCGCGCACGAACAGCACGTACTCCGCCTGCGAGCGGCCGGGAATGAGCACCGCGACCGCCTCGGGCTCGGCGAAGCCGGTCAGATAAAAGAAGTCGCTGTCGGGGCGGTATTGATAATGGACGTCGCCGTTGCGCGCCTTCTCGGGAACCGCGGGCAGGATGGCGATGCCGCCCCGGCCCATCATCTTCAGCAGTTGCCGGCGGCGACGGCGGAACTCGTCTTTGCGCATGCTCGGTTCAGTTCAGCCGGGAAGGATCGACCGGTGCGCTGCCGGCGGCGCGCATTTCGATCAGCTCGTCATGGATGAGCTGCACGCCGGCGCGCACGTACTCGACGATCTCGGCGTAGGCCTGCTCCTCTTCCTCCGCGTCCGCGCCAGTCTCGACCGACGCCTGGCTGATGTGCGTGAGATCGCGCAGCACTTCCTCGACCTCGGCCGTCAGCTCGTCGCGGGCAACCGGTTGACCGGTGCCGAAACCGTAGAGGAACCCCTGGCACCACTGCGACAGCGCCGAGGCGCGCTCCACCAGCGGATCGTCGTCGTCGGGCAACAGCAACTGGAATTCCATCTCGTCGCCGCGCAAGGCGCGTACGGTGTCGGCGAACAACAGACGCAATGGCGCGCGGTCTTCGCCTTGCTCCGGCCCTGCGTCCGGCACCAGCTCGTCGAGCCAGCTCTCGACTGCGTACTGCTGTGTGGTGCAAAGGGCTCCGCACAGGCAGCCATGACTTTCTGCTGCCGCTACCGACGATTGCAGCGTCTGCAGCACGCGCGCAACTTCCGGAAAAGTGACCTGAAACATCGCCGGTTATGTTAGCACCGGGCGGGTGAGCGTTGTTTGACCGCATGGGGGTGCAGCCGCATAATCGGACCGCCATGAGCGAAGCCAAACCGAAGATCAGCCCAAAGATCAGCATCGAGCAGGAGCTGAGGCAGCTGGAATTTCGGCTCGATGAGCTGCTCGGCACGATCGCGCAGCTGCACGAAGAGAATCGCGCCCTGCGCCAGCGGCAGGATTCGATGATGGCGGAGCGCGCCACGCTGCTGCAGAAGAACGAGCAGGTGCGGGCGCGCGTCGAGGCGATGATCGGCCGTCTCAAGGCAATGGAGCACAGCGCATGACGGATCGCACGACGCGGGTCAGCGTGCGGATCCTCGAGAAGGAATACCAGGTCGCCTGCCTGCCCGAAGAGCGCTCCGAGCTGCTCGACTCCGCCGAGTTCCTCAACACCAAGATGCGCGAGATCCGCGACGCCGGCAGCATCGTCGGCCTGGATCGCATCGCGGTGATGGCTGCACTGAACCTCGCGCACGAGCTGCTGAAGATTCGCGGCCGCGGCGACGCCGCAGAGAGCGACGTCAGTCAGAAGATCCGGCAGTTGCGCGAACGCGTCGAAGGCGCGCTCACCCGAGGACAGCAACTGGACTTGTGAGCTCGCTCGTCGGCAGCGGATCGAACTTTTCCTCGCAGCCGTTCGTTGCAGGAACGACTGGCAGACAGATTGTTTTATGGCGCCGCCTGCGGTGTTCGACATGTGTCGGGTTACCTCTCGACCCTAACGTAAACACCCCAGGGATTCGGTCTCGCGGCAGCGGTGTGCAAGTCCGTCCCGAACGGAAAGCCTTAGCTGACGCGGCTGCGTCCCACCTATTGCTCCGTGTCGAGAGCAATGGCTCATGACGGCACATGCGGGTGGCGCCGCCCTCCTTTCCGAACGCGCGCGGCTGCGCGCAACTCTGCGGGCACGGCGTCGCGCCGTCCCCGCTCATGAGCGGATCAGTGCGTCGCGGCAATTCGCACGCATCCTGCGACGCTCGCACCTGCTGCGACCGGGCCTGCACATCGCCCTCTACATCGCGCACGACCACGAAGCGGACCCGCAACTGATCGCCCGACTGGCGCGACGCAACCGTTGCCGGCTCTACCTGCCCTCGATCGTCGACTACACCCGACGGCGCATGGAGTTCCGCAGCTATGCGAGCGACGCGCAGCTGCGTCCGAATCGCTACGGCATTCCCGAACCGCCGCGTGCGGCGCGGCGCATCGCCGTCCGGCACCTCGATCTGATTCTGGTACCGTTCGTCGGCATCGACGCGCAAGGCACGCGGCTGGGGAGCGGTGCGGGGTTCTACGATCGCTGCCTGCAGCATCTGCGCGCCGGGCGCCGCTGGCGCCGGCCGAAGCTGATCGGCCTCGGTTACGAGCTCCAGCGCATCGCCGGGCTCACCGCCGGCTCCTGGGATGTGCCGCTGGATGCGCTGCTCACCGAGAAAGCTCTCTATTTCTTCAAAGGCTCGCCATGAACCACTGGCTGATGAAATCGGAACCGGACACGTTCGGCATCGACCACCTCGCGAAAGCGCCCAAGCGCACCAGCGGCTGGGACGGCGTGCGCAACTTCCAGGCGCGTAATTACATGCGCGAGATGCGCGTCGGCGACCTCGCCTTCTTCTATCACTCGAGCACCGACATTCCCGGCGTCGCCGGCATCGCGAAGGTCGTGCGCGAGGCCTACCCAGACCGCACGGCGTTCGATCCGAAGAACGATCACTACGATGCCGACAGCGATCCCGACAAGCCGCGCTGGTACATGGTCGACGTGCAGCTGGTGCGCAAGTTCGAGCGGGTGATTTCGCTGGAAGAGCTGCGCTCGCACGCGAGCGGCAAGCTCAAGGACATGATCGTCCTGAAGCGCGGCAACCGACTCTCGATCACGCCGGTGACGAAGTCGGAATGGCAGTTCATCGAGTCGCTGGAGGGGAAGTAAGTGAGCGAGTTCGTGATCGCGAGTGCGTGATGTGCGTCGCTCTCTGCACGACTAAATTGCTCGCACCCCTTGCTTGCTCTTTTTAGTTTATGTATATACTGCGCCCGGACTAACTCGACATGGAGATCTACGACTATGGCAACCAAGAAGAAATCGTCCAAGAAGAAAGGCGGCAAGAAAAAGGCCTCTAAGAAGAAGTAGAACTTCTTCTGGACGATTGTGATGAAGACTGTGCCCGCGAAAGCGGGCACAGTCGTTTCCGGAACCCGTAAAAACAAGCAGCAAACCAGCATTTCCTCCACACCGGCAGCGAAGGGGAAGCAGATGAGCGCGGAGTCGAAGAAGGCAGCGGCAGCGCAAGCGGCGCTGGCATACGTCCCCGACAACGAAGTGCTCGGCGTCGGCACCGGCTCCACGGTGAACTTCTTCATCGATGCGCTGGCTGCGCGCAAAGTGCCGATCAAGGGTGCCGTGTCGAGCTCCGAGAGCTCCACCGCTCGCCTCAAGCAGCATGGCATCGAAGTCCTGGACCTGAATTCGGTCGGCGACCTCGAGGTGTACGTCGACGGCGCCGACGAATCCGACCCGCAGCTGCATCTGATCAAGGGCGGCGGTGCGGCACTGACGCGCGAGAAGGTCATCGCTGCCGCCTCGCGGCGCTTCGTCTGCATCGTCGACGATTCGAAGCTGGTACCGGTGCTCGGCCGGTTCCCGTTACCGGTCGAAGTGATCCCGATGGCGCGCTCATATGTCGCCCGCGAGCTGGTGCGGCTCGGCGGACACCCGGTCTACCGCGAGGGGGTCGTGACCGACAACGGCAACCACGTCCTGGACGTTCACGGGTTGAAGATCGTCGATCCCGTCGGGCTGGAACAGACGCTCAATCAACTCGCCGGCGTCGTGACCGTGGGATTGTTCGCACGCCGCCCGGCGGACGTCCTGATCGTCGCGCGCGACAGCGGCACCGAGACGATCAAGCGGAAATGATCTCGCGGACCAGTCCGGGTCCGCGATAGATGAGCCCGGTGTAGACCTGTACCAGGTCCGCGCCGGCGGCGAAAGCTTCCTGCGCATGGCGCGCAGAGTCGATTCCCCCTGCCGCGACGATCGGCACGCCGGCGCCGAGCGCCGCGCGCAGTGACTGCACCGCCTGCAGGGCCAGCGATCGCAATGGCGCGCCGCTCAACCCGCCCGCCTGAGTACGCCAGCGCGGCGCGACACCACTGCGGTTCAACGTCGTATTGGTCGCGATGATGCCGTCGATGCCCGACTCGCACGCCAGCCGCGCACTGCGCACGAGCTCGGCGGGTGGGAGATCCGGCGACATCTTCACCAGTACGGGGACGCGCTTGCCGGTCGCCGCGTGCAACTCGCGGCGCGCTTCGATCACCGCGCTGACGATCGGCTGCAGCTGATCGGGTTCCTGCAGCTGGCGCAGACCTTCGGTATTCGGCGAGGACACGTTGATGGCGACGTAGTCGGCGTACGGCGCGACAGTGCGAAAGCACTCGACGTAGTCATCGACGGCGGTGGCGATCGGCGTCGCGGCGTTCTTGCCGATGTTCACACCACACACGCCGGCGAAGCGCCGCTGCGCCAGACGGGCAACGACGCGTGCAGCGCCTTCGTTGGGGAATCCCATGCGGTTGATGAGCGCTTGTGCCGCCGTGACACGAAACAACCGCGGTCGCGATTGTCCCGATTGCGCACGCGGCGTCACCGTGCCGACTTCGATGAAACCGAAGCCGAGCGCACCGAGTGCGTCGACGTAGCGACCGTTCTTGTCGAAGCCCGCGGCGAGTCCGATGCGACTCGGAAAGCGCAGACCCAGGAGAGTGACTGCTGTGCGCGGATCGGGGGTGGGTGCGCGGATGAGACCGAGAGCGTGAGCGCGCTGAAGTGCAGCGAGTGCGAAAGCGTGAGCAAGCTCGGGGGGGAGCGTGAAGAGGATCGGGCGCAGCAGCGGGTAGATGCGCATGAGAGCGAGGATGATGACGGAAAAGGAACTGCAAAAGAGGGTCGTCTGGCTTTGAGAGCGCGGGGACTAGGATTATTCCGTGCATCCATGCACTCCACCCCTGCGGGGCCATCCCTTGCTGCGCGCTGCGCGCGCAGCTCGCGATGTTCAACTTCGCTCCGGCTACGTTAGTCGAACCTGGGTT
>DATEKT010000067.1:0-14006 GCA_035277305.1 Steroidobacteraceae bacterium
ACCCTCGGCTCCAACAACTGCACGCTGAACTGCTTCGCCGGGTCCATCCATACGCGGCTGACCGCCAGCCCCGCTGTCGCCGCCAGATCCGCGAAGCTCTCCAGTGTGTACTTGTGGCAGAACTCCGTCGTCAGGTGCTCGCCCTTGCCGAGATGCACGGTCTCATCGCCGAGATGCACGTCCTGCTCGCGCTTGCTGACCAGGTGCATCTCGATGCGGCTCTGATCCTCGACCCACAACGCCGTATGCTCGAACGCGTCGAGATCGAAGTCCGTGCCGAGCTCGCGGTTCAGATGCCGCAAGGCGTTGACGTTGAACTCCGCCGTCACGCCGGCGCGATCGTTGTACGCGCGCTCGAGGACGCGCGGGTCTTTCTTGAGATCGATGCCGATCAGCACGGCGCCGTTCCCGCCGATGATCTGCCGCATGCGGTGGAGCAGTTCCTGCGCCTGCTCCGGTGCGAAGTTGCCGAGCGTGGAGCCGGGGAAATAGACCACGCGCCGGCGCGCGGCGTACACGGACGCCGGCAGATCGAACGGCCGCGTGAAGTCGGCGCAGATCGGAATCACCCGCAGCGTCGAGTAGTCCCGTGCAATCGCACTCGCGGCAGTGAGCAGATGATCGCGCGCGATGTCGACCGGCACGTACGCCGCCGCCTTCTCCAGATGGTTCAACAGCAGGCGCGTCTTCGTGCTCGTGCCGCTGCCGAACTCGATGATCGCCGCATCCGGCCCGATGTGATGCGCCATGTCCGCCGCGTGTCCCTGCATGATCTGCAGCTCTGTGCGGGTGAGGTAGTACTCCGGCAGCTCGCAGATGCTGTCGAACAGAAACGAGCCGAGCTCGTCATAGAACCACACCGGCGACAGCTGGCGCGGATGCTTGCGCATGCCTTCCAGCACTCCGTTGGTGAGTGCGTCCGTTCGCGACGGTGCAGGGATGGTGCTCGGATGTTTTGCCATCGGATCTTCCTCGAACTCACAGATTGCGGGCGAGCCGCACGCCCATGAACTGCCAGCGCGCGTCGGCATAAAAGAAATTGCGGTAGCTGGCGCGAACGTGATCGGCCGGTGTGATGCACGAGCCGCCGCGCAGCACCAGCTGGTTACACATGAACTTGCCGTTGTACTCGCCGAGCGCGCCCGGCGGCGGTTGGTAACCCGGATATGCGGTGTACGGCGAGGAGGTCCATTCCCATACGTCGCCGAACATTTGCTTCAGGCCTGGCTGCACGCCTGCAGCTTGCGGGCGCAGCGCGCCGGTGTTCAGCAGATTGCCGATCACCGGCAACGATTCCGCCGCGATTTCCCATTCGGCCTCGCTCGGCAGGCGCGCGCCGGCCCAGCGCGCGAACGCGTCGGCTTCATAGAAGCTGATGTGACTCACAGGTGCGCCGATGTTCAGCGGCTGCACTCCGTGCAACGTGAACTCGCGATCGAGCGATTCCATCCAGTAGATCGGGCGCGTCCAACCCTCGCGCTGGACCGTGCTCCAGCCGTCCGAGAGCCAGAACTCCGGACGGCGATAACCGCCGTCGCGGATGAATTCGAGATACTCGCCGTTGGTGGCGAGCCGGTCGGCGAGCGCGTATGGCTCGACGAGCGTGCGATGACGCGGCAGCTCGTTGTCGAAACAGAAATGCTTGCCGCTCGCGCCGATCTCGTGAATGCCGCCGTCGAACGAGATGTAGTGCATCGGCGCCGCGGTGTCGCTCGGCTCGTCAGAACCCTGCTTGTACGCGGGCAGCAGCGGGTTGCGCGAGAAAAGATGCATGATGTCCGTGAACATCAGCTCCTGGTGCTGCTGCTCGTGATTGAGACCGAGTGTCGTGATCGCGAGCAAGTTCTCGTCCTCGGAGCGCGCGCGCAGGAGCTTCTGCATGTGCTCGTCGACGTGCTCGCGATAGCGCACCACTTCCTTGACCGTCGGGCGCGTGAGCAGCCCGCGCTGCGGCCGCTCGTGCATGCGGCCCACGGTCTGGTAATACGAGTTGAACAGGTATTCGAAATCCGCATCGAACGCGCGATAGCCGGTGAGCAGCGGCTTCAGCAGAAACTGCTCGAAGAACCAGCTGGTATGCGCCAGGTGCCACTTCGCCGGGCTCGTGTCCGGCATGCTTTGCACCACGTAGTCCTCGGTCTCAAGCGGCTCGCAGATCTCGAGCGAGACGCGGCGGACATGCGAGTAACGGCCGGCGAGAGCTTCTGCTGGGCGAGCTTCGGGAAGCACTAAAACCGGTTGCGGGGCCGCCATCGGGACTCCTTAGCTTTCGCGTTCGTGCGGAGAACGAGGCACCGCAACGCTCAACGGCCAGCAACCGGAAAAGGTTGCAGGATGTCGGCCAGCGGCCCTGGGGTCACGCCGGCCTGGCCGACCGGCTGTGGTCAACTCTACGAGGCGCCCGACTCCAATGGATGCCTCGAAAGGGTGAGCAGTCAATCATCAATATGTGACGGCCGGTGGCAGGTTTTGGTCCCGGCCAGATGGCCGGGGAACGGGGCCGGGCCCATTGCCTTGACGGCCCGGGGGTCCGCCGATTTAATACGCGTCCTCTTTGCGGACGCACCCACCTTTCGGGGCCGTCCGACCCGCGTGGCCAGGTAGCTCAGTTGGTAGAGCAGCGGACTGAAAATCCGCGTGTCGTTGGTTCGATTCCGACCCTGGCCACCATTCCTTTCAATGAGTTACCTGCGGGACGCTCACCACCGTCCGCGCCATCTGTTCCATCTGTACAAGCCCGCCGCGAATCCGTTGTACGCGGGACCCGCGACCACTCTGATCACGGGCATCCGCAGCACCGACGCTAGCCATCGTCGCGGCGGCGTCTGGTCCCAGAGAGCTTCGAACGCTTCAGCACCGATCCGCACGGCTCCCGACTCATCGACGACGTGCAGCCGCTCCCGGACGAACTCCTGCGTCGCGCCGATCTCCTCGAGCCGCTGCGGTTCGCGATGAATGTCGATCCATTCGGCGTCGACGTTACAGGCCTCCATGTGACGCCTGTGCGCTCCGATCCCTGCGTCGCACACCGGACATGCGCTGTTGTAGTAGACGCGCACCTTGCTCATGGCGCGCGACTCGCAATCACCGTTGCCAGCATGCTCGGCTCGAGCGGGACGGTGCATGCCAGGTAGCGCTCATGGACCCATGGCAGATGGCAGCTCGGGACCTGCGGCCAGCGGTGATGCGCCGAGTGATAGTTGAAATGCAGGTCGTAGAGGAAGATGCGCTCGAGCCATCGCGCCGCATGCGAACGAACGAGTCCCGCCTGGTCCGCACTGCCGCTCGCGCCGTGCTCGGCGAGGCCGCGAAGCTGACTGAAAAACAGACCGAAGGTCGCCGCCGATACGAACGGCAGAAAAGCGAGCGACAGATACCTTCCACCACCGGTGACAAGCAACAGCATCACGAGCTGTATCGAGGCGAACAGCGCCGCGTCGCCCCGCCGCATGGCTCGCCACAGATTTTCGGGATTGAGCAGGCTTTCGCGCAACACGTAGCGCAGGTTCGCGCCGAGTAGCGGCCTGACCAGATGCCAGGCGAACTGCGACCGACTCAATCGCTGAACGCCGAGATAGTGAAATCCCTGCGGGTCTTCCGCGTGACCGTAAGTGCGATGGTGCTTCCAGTGCTGGGCTCTGAAGCGCCGCACATCGATGCCGGTGACCGCACCCAGCAGCCGGCCGCTGCAATCATTGACGCGCGCTCTGCGAAACAGCGTCCCGTGTATGCAGTCGTGCATCACGATCGTGATTTTGTACAGGAACAGCCCGACGAGCGGTGACAGCAACCAGGCGGCCGCAATCGATCGTGCAGCGAGCACCGGCGCGAGCGCCAGCAGCGCGAACAAAGGCAGCACGTTGCGAATGACCGCTCCCGCTCCATATCGATCCGATGGCTCCAGAATGAGTGCTCGCTGCATCATGTACAGCGAGCGTGTTCCTGTGCAGGAGAGTTCTCAACTCTCAGAACTCAATGAAGCCTGCGAATCGCCCGAAGCTAAGGCAGATTGATCTGCACCGTATCGCCCGAGCTGACGTCCACACCGTAGCGGTACTTCCATTTCTCGACGGTGCCGTCCAGATAGCGGATACGGAAATCGATCTTGCCGGTCCAGCAGGGCAGCTGGAGCTCGACTGCCTGCTTCGAGTGAGAGGCAGCACCCGCGCTGGCCGGGTCGAGCACGGCATCCTGCATGCCCGTCAGCGGACTCCAGATGTTCAAGCCCGCCTTGCTCGCCGAGCTGTGCGAGACACCGTAGACCGTGATGGCGTTGGGCGATTGATTGTTGATGCGCACGTTGAGATCGCAGCCGGCGCCGGCAAAAGCCGGTTGAACGAATGCGGCAGCAACGAGCGCGGCGGTGGCCAGGAAAGTCGCTTTCATTGGAAGTACTCCTCGCGTAATAGGTCGATCGTTGCGCCGCGAAATGTCCGAAGGTGCCGCGGCGCCGGAGATTGCTCTCCTGCTCGAAGTACGTGATGTGCGCGACCAAGCGGACATCCTTAGCACCTTCGGACACAATAGCCTTCATGCTTCGTTGCGCCACGTTCGCTGTCCTCGTTGCCCTGGCCGCATGCGCGTCGCCCAGGCCAGCGCACCACGCGCCCGACACTGCGTCCCTGGAGCGCGAAATTCCGCGCCTGCTCAGCGTCAGCGGCATTCCCGGCCTCTCGATGGCGGTCGTCCAGAACGGTCGCGTCGTTTGGGCCGGCGCCTTCGGGACGATCAACGACGACGCGAAGACTCCGGTCAACACCGGCACGATTTTCGAGGCCGCATCGCTCAGCAAACCGGTCTTCGCCTACCTGGTGCTGCGGCTGGCCGATCGCGGCGAGTTCGATCTCGATCGACCGCTGTACGAGATGCTCGAATATCCGCGCCTCGCGCACGACGAGCGGTACAAGCGGATCACCGCGCGCATCGTGCTCTCGCACCGCACCGGGCTGCCCAACTGGGGCGGCGAGAAGCTGACGCTGCAGTTCGATCCCGGAACGGACTATGGCTACTCCGGCGAAGGCTTCCTCTTTCTGCAGAAGACGCTGGAAAAATTCACCGGCCGCTCGCTCGATGAGCTCGCGCGGCGCGAGGTGTTCGAGCCGCTGGGCATGATGCGTTCGAGCTACATCTGGCAGGAGAGGTTCGCCGGCAACGCGGCGTACGCAAAGAACTGGCTTTGGGAGGTCGCTCCCGCGAATCGATACACCGAGGCCGAAGCGAATGCCGCAGCTTCGCTCCTCACGACTGCGACCGACTACGCGCAGTTCGTCACCGCGGTGATGACCGGTCGCGGGCTCTCACCAGCGATGTGGAACCAGTACCTCACTCCTGTGCGCGAAACGAGCCCAGGGATTCACATGGGGCTCGGCATCAGAGTCGAGGAGAGGCAGGGCGGGCGCACCTTCTATCACAGCGGCAACAATGGCCGGCGCTTCACCTCGTACATGACGGGCGACATCGCGCGGGGGCTCGGCCTCGTCTACTTCACGAACGGACCGAACGGTACCTCGCTCGTCGAGGCGCTGAGCTCACGCGTCTTCGGCGATGAAAACGTGGCGAAGAATCGCGCGACCTTCGACCGGTACGACGACCCGCACCTGCTCGCCCTGCAATCAGTGGAGCGCGCGGCGGTGGAGCAGGGTGCCGACGCGGCGCGAAAGCAGCTCCAGGTGATCTCGACAAACCCGGCGACGCGGCCGACCTCCGACGACCTGCTGCACTTCAGTGCATTCTTCAGCGGTCGCGGTCTTGCTCCGCTCGCGATCGAAATTCTGCAGCAAGTCGTCGCCGACTCGCCGACGTCGGCGGACGCCCATCTCGCGCTCGGTCGGGCATTGGAGTCGTCCGGCGATCTGCAGGCAGCGATCGCGTCGTACCAGCGCGCGCGTGCACTCAGCGACGATCCGGACGAGGCACAACGACAGATCCAATGGACGGAAGATCGCGTCGCCGCCCGCGCGCGACCCGTCGCGGTCTCCGATCAGATGCTTCAGCGCTACGCAGGTCAGTATCAGCAGCAGGTCGTCGCGGTGCGTAACGGACGTCTCTACTACAAGGGCGTTCTTACCCCTGAGTCAGCGCTGACTCCCATCGCCAGGGATGTGTTCGAAGTCGATGCAGACCCGTCGATTCGCGTTCGCTTCGTCGACGACGGCGCGAGGCTCGTCGGCATCTCCAGCGACGGAACACTGGACGAGTGGCCGAGATCGCGGTGAGATAGGCGGGCCACGGTTGAAGGCTGGCGCTGGAAACAACCTTCCAGCGCCAGCGCACTCCTCAGCGATTCGCAGCGGTCACGGGCTCCTCGGTCCGCATGTTCGACCACACCCCCGTGCCGAACTGGCCCCACGAGTTGTCCCCGAAGCACCAGACGTCGCGCTGTGTCGTCACCGCGCACGTATGACTCGGACCCGTGTCGACCTGCGTCCAGGAAATCACCGCCACTCCCTTCGGGTCGGGGACCTGGCTCAGCTGCTGCCAGGGAACACCGGCTTTCCAGTACGCGCAGGAGAGATCGCCGCCCAGATCGGCGATGCAGATGCGCGAGCAATTCAGAAATCCGCCGTTGCACTCGGTGACGTCCGTGGCAATGCTCCGCGCGTACGACGCGCGCAGCGCGACGAAACCAGGCGATGTGCTGTTCGCCGGCGAATTCGCCGACGGCTTGCCCCAGCAGACCGTATCGTCATTCGAAGCTTGCCCGCAGGTGATGGTCGCACCCGCCGCCATGAACTGCATCCCGCGGTTCGCAAGCGGCACCTTGGAGTTGATCGTGATGAACTTGGCGGAGTTGACGTTGCCGGTGAGCTGGAATTGCGAGTTGTCGCCCCAGCAATCCACCAGGCCATTGCTCGCCTGCACCGCGCAGGTGTGCGACATGCCCGTGACGATCGACTTGTAGCGATTGCCGCTGCGAACCAGCAGCGCGCGCGTCGACGAAGGAATCGCCTGCGGCGCGCCGAGCTGGCCGAAGAAATTGTCGCCCCAGCAGAACACGTCCTGCGCGGCAGTAGCGGCACAGGTGTGCGTGAAGTCGGTGTCGATCTGCACGAAGTCTGCCGCGACGCCGAGATCGGTGAACGCAGGAATCCGCCGATGCGTGTACTTCGGCAGCGCGCCCAGCGAAGAATCGCCTGTCGCGAGCGTACCGTCCTCACCCCAGCACCAGGCTTTGCCGTTGGTGTCCACCGCGCACGTGTGGTCGCCACCTGCGGCGAGCGAGCGGAATTTGCAGACTTCGCCCGTCGGGCATTGCACGGCGATCGGCACACGGCTGCAGTCACGGATGCCGCATGACGCACTCGGTGCTCCAAGCTGGCCGGCCCAGTTGTCACCCCAGCAGCGGATTTCGTTGCTCACGGTCAGCGCGCAGGTGTGATTCTGGCCGACGGCGACATACCGATAGGGGCCGCGATAGTCGGGCGGCGGGCCGTCGAAGCACGGTTCAGGCTTCAACTTCAGGCACAGAGCAATGGCTTCCTGCTCGCGAGTGGGCTTCCAATCGAGGATGCACAGCTGACCGTTGAAGCAGGAGTACTTGATCTCCGGAAAACCCTCCGGCAGCTGCCACTCGAGATCCTCGGGAGAGAACGCCACGCGACCGTAGGGATCCAGCAACGAGACGCCGACCTGCAGAAATTTCTCGGTGTCGCCGACGATTCCGGCCGTCAGCAGCTGACTGCCGAAGCGGGAGTAGAGCGGTCCATCCGACTCGCGGCCTTCGAGCGGCACGCGGAATTCGTTGGTGAGCTCTTTGCCGATCTCGGCCTTGCCCGCACCCTTGTAGATCACCTCGCCGCTCGCGTCGAAGGCGCGCACCTCGATCGAGGCCGGATCGCCGGGCGGGATGTAGATGCCGCCCGCCAGCTGACCCTGCTGATCGACTTCGAGCTTGAACGTCAGCTCCTCGCGCAGGCTCGGGATGGAAATGCCGATCTCGGCGCGCACTGCCCCAGGCGCGGCGATGTCGACGGCGAGGTTCTTCTCGAGCGGAAATGTTTCCGATTTGAAATCCCGCTCGCCGGCCGCCGCGGGCAGCGCGATACAGGCCGCGCCGACGAGCGCGGTCAACATGACCCAGATCTTCGTGTTCATGGCGATCCCCGGATGTGGTGGTACTCGGGGGAGCTAGCGGAAATGTCGCGAGCGGGGGATCGCGCGTTGTACGGAAGTCTGATCCGTCGCGGCCCTCGATTCCGCTCTTAAGGACGATGGCCATCAGTAGAAACCCAAAGCAGAATCGGCCTCCGACTCGTGCCCGCGGGAGGGGTATTGGGCGAGGGGTTCGAAACTCGATTCCAGGCGAGCTATCCGGACATTCTGCGGCTCGCCCGCGCGCGCCTGTCCCGCGAGCAGTCGCCGATTTCCACGGTGACGCTGGCGCACGAGCTGTACCTGAGTTTGTGCGACCGCGACAACCTGAAGTTCGCGAGCGCAGCCGAATTCATGGCCTATGCGAGCCGCGCGATGCGCTCGCTGCTGGTGGACATGGCGCGAGAGAGGCTGGCGCAGAAGCGCGCAGCGGATCTGATCCCGCTGACCCTGGGCGTCGCAGCGCCCGATCTCGCCGGCACGCCGGAACAACTGATCGCGCTCGACGATGCGCTCGCGCGGCTCGGCGCGGCCGAACCGCGGCTCATGCAAGTGGCGGAGCTGCGCGTGGTCATGGGCATGCAGGTCAACGAGATCGCCGATGCGCTCGGTGTCTCCGAGCCCACCGTGAAACGCGATTGGCAACGTGCCAGGGCCTTCCTGCACGACGCGCTCGGCGTCGCACCATGAGCGATGTCGAGGCGCTGGACTGGCTCGATCGCCTGCTGTCGGCGGACGAAGTCGCGCGCGACGCCGCGATGCAATCGCTGGCGACGAGCAATCCGGAATTGCATGCGCGTCTCGCCCGCATGCTGTCGGGCGCCTTGTCACCCGATACGCGCCTGATCGCCGAGCCGGTCGTGGCCAGCTTTGCGCGTGTGCTGGGCACGACGCGTTCGCTGGCGTCCGGCGATGTGCTCGCCGGATACCGTCTGAAGCGCGAGCTCGGGCAGGGCGGCATGTCGGTTGTCTGGCTGGCCGAGCGCGCCGACGGCGTGGTCAAGCGCCAGGTTGCGCTGAAGATGCCGTTGTTCTCGCTGCTGGGCACGGACGCGGAACGGTTCGCGCGCGAGCGGGACGCGTTGGCCGCGCTGACGCATCCACACATCGCGCGCCTCTACGATGCGGGTGTCACTGAATCCGGCCAGCCGTTTATTGCGCTCGAATACGTGAACGGCGAAGACCTGGTGGACTACTGCGATGCCCGCCGGCTGGACGTGCGGGCGCGCATCGAGCTGTTTCTGCAGGTGCTCTCGGCCGTCGAACATGCTCACAAGCACTTGGTCGTTCACCGCGACCTCAAACCTTCGAACATTCTCGTCGACACCGAAGGACAGGTGAAACTGCTGGACTTCGGCATCGCGAAACTGCTCGGAGAAGCCGACTCCGCGGCCGCGCTCACCCAGCGCGCCGGCGCTGCCATGACGCCGCTCTACGCCGCGCCCGAACAGCTTCTCGCGGAGAGCATCTCCACACTCACCGACGTGTTCTCGCTCGGCGTGGTGCTGCATGAGCTGCTCACCGGTACGCTGCCCTACAGCGCCACGCGCAGCCGGACCACGGTGGCTGAAATTCTCGGCGCGTTGTCGCGTGGCGAGTTGCCGCGCGCCAGCCATGCTGCGATCGAGAACGAGGCCGCGTCGTTCCGCGGTCATGCTTCCGCCGCGCGGTTGCGAGCGGAGCTGAGCGGCGATCTCGACACAGTGATCGGCAAGTCGCTGCGATCGACGCCCGATGCCCGCTATGCGTCGGTTGCACATCTCGCCGACGATCTGCGCAGATTTCTGCAGCATCAACCTGTGACCGCGCGCCGGCCAAGCTTGTGGCACGTCACGCGGCTGGCGATGCGGCGTCATCGCCTGGCGGCATCGGTCGCGGCAGTCGGTGCGATGCTCGTGGTGAGCGCGAGCGCCGTCGCCTGGCTGCAGCATCGTGAGTCACAAGCGCATGCCGAGCGCACCGCGGCCGTGCGCGACTTCATGTTCGACCTCGTCAACGACGCCGAAGCGAGCGAGGACCACCAGGGCGAGGTCACGGGCAAGCAGATGCTCGACGGCGCCGTGGCGCGTGCCCGTCGGGACTTCGGTGCGCAGCCGCAGCTGCAGGGCGAACTGTTGAGCGAGCTTGGGCGCATGTACATGCGGCTGGATGCGGCCGAGTCCGCAGTGCCTGTGCTCGAGGAATCCATTCGCGTACTCGAGGATCGCGCGGCGAGCGACGATCCGGCGCTGAACAAGAGCCGCGTATTCCTCGCTACTGCATTGATGCAGACCAGCGACGATGTGCCGCGGATCAGCTCGCTGGCCAACGCGGCACGCAATGGCTGCACTGGCGACGGAGTGGATTGCCGCAAGGCGCGCGCTTATTCCAGCAGCGTGCTGAGCCAGCTGGCTTCGTTCGCGGGCGACGACGCGGCAGCGTTGCGCGAGATGCGCAGCAGCGCTCGCGACACCGAGCTGGCCTTCGGACTGAAGCACGAAGAATCCGCGCTGGCGTACATGAGCCTTGCGATCATCGCGCGCAACGGCGGACAGTTGAACGAAGCGGAAGTCGCCATGCGCAAGTCGCTTGCGGCCGCGGATGGATTGCGCCTGCGCGCGGCAGATCGCATCGCGATGGAACGCACGATGGCGGTCATCGATCTCGATCTCGGCCACTACGCTGCGGCGCGCGACCGGCTGACCTTGCTCGTAGCGAAAACCGACAGTGCCGGCGAGCGCGCGCGCCAGCTGCGCATTCTCGCGAATGTGTATTCGGAGCTGGGCGATGGCGAAGCTGCGCTGCGCAGCGCCGAGCAGGCCATCGCCGCCATTCCTGCAGACAGCTCGGTCGATGAGGCGTCGTATGCGCGGCAGGCGCGCGCGCGAGGCCTGTCGCTGCTCGGCCAGCCGGACGCAGCGTTGCAGGAAATCGATGCAGCAAGCCGCATGCTGATCGACGCGGGGCGTTCGCCGGATTCGTTCGAGGTGCTGCGCGCGAAGCGGCTGCACGCCGAGTTCCTGGTGCGTGCCGGCCGCCACACGGACGCATTGCCTGTCCTTCGCGAATTGCAGACCCACAAGGAGTCATCGCCCATCGAGAGCGGCCTTGCGCTCGACCTGTTGGGCGAAGCCGAGTTCAGGGCCGGGAACAGCGAGGCGGCGCGAGTTGCCCACGAGGCTGCACGGAGTGCGTTCGCACGTCAGTTGAGCGACGAGCACCCCTATCTCATTCGAAACGCGGCGCTGCGCAACAGCGCGTCGCACACCCGGGAGCGATCATGAATGCGAATTTGAAGAAGACCCTCGTCACGACAGTCCTGGCCTTCACGGCCGGAGCCGCCTGTGCCGGGTCGATCACGATGTTCAGCTTCACAGACACGTTGTCGCCCGAGGATTTCCTGCAGCGCGCGAACGTGTTGCTGGTTGAGGTGGCCGATATCGGCGCGCACGTTGCCGGCACGCGCGATGGCCGGACCTTCCTGCGCAGCGCGCCGCCCGTCGCCTGCATTCCGCCGCCGAATCCGAAGATGCCGGAGGGCAGCGTGCCGATCGCGCAGTTGAACGCCGGAATCGCCGCGCTCGTCGCCGTCAACGAGGGACGGCTGGACGGTGAGCGCGAGCTCGCGCAATGGGTCGAGAAGTGCCACATCGTCGGCGACTGATCCGCGCCGACTCGCGTACCTAAGGGCTAGCCCTTTTGCGGGTGATCTCCGAGCACCCGCACATTCGCTGTTCGTCATGGAGAGCTTCACCACAGGGGTGAAGCCTCATTCGAAACCTCAGGAGTTTCCATCATGACGAAGAGCACACTTGCCGCCGCACTGTTGATCGCGGCCGGCTTCTCCGCGGCCTACTCGGCCGAATCCAATGCCGCCGACGCTTATCTGCGCACGACGACGGCGAGCGTCAATCTGTCCAGCGACGGATCACCGGTCACCATCAAGACGGTGACCATCCCCGCGGGCACCTGGCTCGTCACCGCGAAGGCGAACCCGGTCAACTTCGGCGCTGCCGACTACGTTCGCTGCCGCATCATGGTCGGAACGACCCAGAAGGATGCCGCTGCGACCCTCCTCGGCAATGCGGCGCCCGCGCCGACCGGAGAGATGGGCCCGTCCGTCGCCGAGATCGTGTTGCAGACCGCGATCACGACGACCGCGTCGAAGACGTTCAAGCTCGACTGCCAGCATGACTTCCCGTACCCCGGCATTTATGTGGATCCGGGTGCATCGATCCTGGTGGTCCGGGCGCCGGGACCGCTCGGTTGATGATCACGGCGGCGGAATGGCCTCAGCCCTCCGCCGCTGTCCATCTATCATTTAGCGATAAAAGTTTATTGAAAAACGATAAATCATTGTGCTACCGGCTGTTTCGCCGACTACGAAGTCGCAGGTGGCCTCATGAAGTACGGAGCGACTGTTTTCCTGCGGGTAGTGCTGGTGCTCATCGGCATCGGCGCGCTCGCTTTCCTGCTCATCGAGCCGCACTTCGAAGGCCGCAACGCGCATGCCACGCTCTTCGCGATCTATTTCAAAGACCCGTTCCTCGCGTATGCGTATGTCGCCGCCATTTCATTTTTCGCCGGGCTGTATCACGCGTTCAAAGTGCTGACGTATGCCGGACGAAACGAAGAGTTCTCTGCGGCTGCCGTCAAATCCGTGCGCACCATCAAGTACTGCGCGATCGCGCTGATCGGTTTCGTCGTGGGAGGCGAAGTCTTCATCATGCTCGGCGAGAGCGACGATCGCGCGGGTGGAGTCTTCATGGGCGTGCTCATCTTCTGCGGCGCGATCGTGGTCGCCACCGCGATGGCGATACTCGAGCGAATCCTGCAGAACGCCGCGGACCTGAAGTCCGAGAATGACCTGACCGTGTGAGGTCGCGCTCGTGCCCATGATCATCAATATCGACGTGATGCTGGCCCGGCGGAAGATGAGCGTGACCGAGCTCGCGGAGAAGGTCGGCATCACGATGGCCAATCTCTCCATCCTCAAGAACGGCAAAGCCAAGGCGATCCGCTTCTCGACGCTCGAAGCGATTTGCAAAGCGCTGGACTGTCAGCCGGGCGACATCCTCGAGTACGCGCCGCAGCGTTGACCTGCTTATGTCCAATCTCCTGTCGCCAACGAGCGGCAGTTGGCTTGGCAACGGTCCGCAATCGACAATCCTCGCTGACGGCTCTCGTAAGCCGCCATTGAGGATCACTGGATGAAGACATCGTTGTTGACGGGACTGATTGCGGGCGCGGCGGTGGCAACTGCCGGCGGCGTATTCGCTGGCTACAAGGCCATGACCGAACCGCGCTTTGCGCAAGTGCTGGACGTGCAGCCCATCATGAAATCGGTGAAGACGCCGCGCCAGGTGTGCGAAGACGTTGCTGTCACGCGCACACGCGAAGCGAAGGATCAGAAGAAAATCGCAGGCACCGTCATCGGAGCAGTCGTGGGCGGTGTGCTCGGCAATCAAGTCGGTCACGGCGACGGCCGCAAGATCGCCACAGTCGCGGGCGCCGCGGCGGGCGGCTACGCCGGCAACCGCATTCAAAACCGGATGCAGCAGGGCAACACCTATACGGACACGGAGCAGCACTGCCAGACGGTTTACGACACGCACGAGAAGCAGGTCGGTTACGACGTGCGCTATCGGCTCGGCGATGTCGAGAACACGGTGAAGATGGATCATCACCCGGGTGAGCGCATCCCGGTGCAGGACGGCCAGCTGGTGCTCACGCAGCCCGAGCCGGCGAAGATCTAAAAGATCCCGATCGTGCAGACGTGAACGGGCCGGGGATTTCCCAGGCCCGTTTTGCATGGGCGTTACTGTCAAATCCGCGTTGCCTTTCGCACACGGTGAGTCCACAGTCGATCGCGCTGACAAGGGCAAACCTACCGAAAGGTGGGGACGCACAGCCTCCGGTCTACGGACAACGGTCTA
>DATEKT010000068.1:0-11616 GCA_035277305.1 Steroidobacteraceae bacterium
TCGCGAACATCCTCAAGTCGCGACCGCCGAACAACCGCGATCCGCGGCCGGAGGAAGTGCGGGCCTGCCTGCCGTACCTGTTCCGGCAGATCGAGCTGGTGAATCCGCAGCTGATCCTGTGCGTCGGCCGCATCGCTGCACAAACTTTGCTGGAGACCGATACTTCCATCGGTAAACTCCGCGGGCAGCTGCTGAACACGATGCTGAAGGCGATCGGCCTGAAGCGCGAGCAGGTGTTCATCGCGAACATCCTCAAGTCGCGGCCGCCGAACAACCGCGATCCGAAGCCGGAGGAAGTACGCGCCTGCCTGCCGTACCTGTTCCGCCAGATCGAGCTGGTGAACCCGCAGCTGCTCCTGTGCGTAGGACGCATAGCTGCACAAACTTTGCTGGAGACGGATACTCCCATCGGTAAACTGCGTGGCCAGCTGCATCGCATCGCCGGAAACCGTCCGATGATCGTCACCTACCATCCTGCCTACCTGCTGCGCAGCCCCGGCGAGAAGCGCAAGTCGTGGGCGGACCTGCTGCTCGCGCTGCGCACGTTCGAGTCGCTGGGGGCACAGACGTGAGCGCCGAGATCGATCGCTCTCGCTTGTTCGACAGCGTGCGCTTCCGGCCGATGACGCTGAGCGACGTCGCGGCGGTCGTGGCGGTCGAGCGCGCCTCGTACGTGTTCCCGTGGAGCGAGGGCGTGTTCCGCGACTGCATCCGCGTCGGCTACCTGTGTCGCGTCGTCGAGTTCGCCGGCGAAGCCGCGGGTTACGGGATCATGTCGTACGGCGCCGGCGAAGCGCACATCCTCAACATCTGCATCCGCAGCGACCTGCGCAGCGGCGGCGTCGGACGGCGCCTGATGAATTTCCTGCTGGAGCGTGCGCGCGCCGCCGACATGCGCGACGTTTTCCTCGAAGTGCGTCCGTCGAATCCCACCGCGATCCGCCTCTACGAATCGCTCGGCTTCGCGCGCGTCGGTGTTCGCAAGGCCTACTATCAGGCGAACGGCGGCCGCGAAGACGCGTGGGTATATCGTCTCGCGCTCACTGCTGGCTGACCGGATCCATTCCTCTGCCGGACTCGTTACGAATTCGCTGGAGCTTTTCAGCGGGCGAATGTGTCGTGCATTCGTTTTCCCTTCACGAGTCGAATTGGCAAGAGGAGTCTGACAATGGCATTCGGAGATTTCTGGCGCGGCGGCGGCCGCGAGCGGTTCGGAGGTGAGCACGAGCGTGACCGTGAGCGCGAGCGTGCTGCGGGCAACGACTGGCGGGACGAAGAGCGCAACCGTTCACGCGATGACGAGCGCTACGGCTCGTGGGATCGCGATCGCCACGAGTCCGGCGGACGCGAGGGACGCTACGGCTCGTCCGAGCGAGAGTCCGGCGAAAGCTACGGCAATCGCTCCCGCAGTTATGGTTCGCAAGGCTATGGCTCTCAGGACTACGGCAGCAGCCGACAGGGTTACGGCAGCAGCCGACAGAGTTACGGCAGCGGCGGGTCCGGGTACGGCGGCGGCGAAGCAGGGCGTCGCTGGGGCAACGAGGAGCGCCAAGGCCAGGACGACTATCCAAGCACTCGCCATGGCAGCAGCGAATACGACTATCGCGGTGGCGGATCTGGCAGCAGCTCGCGGGGTTCGTCCAGCGGCTATGGACAAGGCAGCTACGGGCAAGGCGGCTACGGCAGCAGCAGCGCCTATGGGTCGGGCAACTACGGATCCCAGCGCTCTTCGCAGTCGCAAGGCATGTTCCGCGGCCGCGGCCCGCGCGGCTATAAGCGCTCGGACGAGCGCATCCGCGAAGACGTGTGCGATTGCCTGACCGAGGACGCACAGCTCGATGCATCGAATCTCGAGGTGACGGTGAAGGACTGCGAAGTGACGCTGTCCGGCAGCGTCAACCGTCGCGAGGACAAGCGCCGGGCCGAAGACCTCGCGGAGCAGATCTCGGGCGTGACAGACGTGCGCAACAACGTGCGGGTCTCGAACGAGCAGAGCGGAGCGTTGGGCCAGCAGGGCCAGGGCCAGCAGGGCGGCCAGGGCCAGCAATCCGGTCAGACGGGACTGTCGCCGCGTCATTGAGTCCGGCGAGCTGCGCAAGAGGCGCCCGGTGCGCCTCTTCGCAGTCACACACGTGACTGCGCTGCGGGCAGGTTAGAATTCTCACGCTGTGTGCGGCCCCGCGCGCACGTGAGGATTGTCCCTGATGTCGAGTGTGCCGCCGCCTGCCAATGACAAGCTGGGCGCTGAGATTCAGCGCCGCCGGACTTTTGCGATCATTTCGCACCCCGACGCTGGCAAGACCACGCTGACCGAAAAGCTGCTGCTGTTCGGCGGCGCCATTCAGCTCGCCGGCACGGTCAAGGGCCGCAAGGCCGCGCGCCATGCGACCTCCGACTGGATGGCGCTGGAACAGCAGCGCGGCATCTCCGTGACTTCATCGGTCATGCAGTTCCCGTATGACGGCCGCATGGTCAACCTGCTCGACACGCCGGGCCACGAGGATTTCTCTGAAGACACGTATCGCACGCTGACGGCCGTCGACTCGGCGCTGATGGTGATCGACTGCGCCAAGGGCGTGGAAGAGCGCACCATCAAGCTGATGGAAGTCTGCCGGCTGCGCGATACGCCGATCATGACGTTCATCAACAAGCTCGATCGCGAGGGCCGCGAGCCGATGGAGCTGCTGGACGAGATCGAGCGCGTGCTGAAGATCGCCTGCGCGCCGGTGACGTGGCCCATCGGCATGGGCCGCGAGCTCAAAGGTATCTATCACCTGCTCGAAGACCGCATCTACATCTACCAGGCCGCCGAGAAGGGCCGCGCCGGAACGCACGCGACCATCGAGGGCCTGGGGAGCGCGGCGGCGGAAGAGTTTCTCGGCGACCGGGCCCGCCACTTTCGCGACGAGATCGAGCTGGTGCGCGGCGCGGCGCCGCAGTTCGATCCGGCGCAATATCTCGCTGGCCGGCAGACGCCGGTGTTCTTCGGTTCGGCGATCAACAATTTCGGCGTGACCGAGCTGCTGGCGGCCTTCGTGCGCCAAGCGCCCGGACCGCTGCTGCGCGAGACGACAGTGCGTTTCGTCGAGCCGCTCGAGGACAAGCTCACCGGCTTCGTGTTCAAGATCCAGGCGAACATGGATCCCGGGCATCGCGACCGCATCGCCTTCATGCGCATCTGCTCCGGCCGCTACACCAAAGGCATGCGGCTGTTCCACGTGCGCCTCGGCAAGGAGATGCGGATCAACGACGCGCTGACGTTCCTCGCGGCCGACCGCCAGCACACCGACGAAGCGTTCGCGGGCGACATCATCGGCCTGCACAATCACGGCACGATCAATATCGGCGACACGTTCACCGAAGGCGAGACGTTGATGTTCACCGGCATCCCGAACTTCGCCCCGGAGATGTTCCGCCGCGTCGTGCTGCGCGATCCGCTGCGCATGAAGGCGCTGCAGAAAGGTCTCGACCAGCTGTGCGAGGAGGGCGCGACGCAGGTGTTCCGGCCGCTGCGCAACAACGACCTGATTCTCGGCGCGGTCGGCCAGCTGCAGTTCGACGTGGTCGCGTTCCGCTTGCAGGACGAATACACCGTGCAGGCGACGTTCGACAACGTCAACGTCTTCACGGCGCGCTGGGTGTACTGCAAGGACCCGAAGAAGCTCGAAGAATTTCGCGCCAAGGCGTACGACAACCTGTCGCTCGATCATTCCGGCGCACTGGTCTATCTCGCGCCGACGCGCGTCAACCTGCAGCTCACGCTCGAGCGCTGGCCGGACATCGAGTTCCGCGAGACGCGCGAGCACCTGGCCGCCGCGGCCTGAAGTCGTCAGCTCGTCAGCTCGCGCCGGTAGTAGCGGTATTTGCCGGACTTCTCGCGCGGCACGAGCGCCACGCGCTCGATGGTTACGCTGCAGCGATCGCCGAAGGTTGTGTGCACGATGCCGCGCAGCTGCGCTGCGAGGGTCTCGTCGAACCCGTCGCTGCTTTCCACCAGCACTTGCCATTGCGTCGGCCCCAGCTGCTTGAACAGCACCTGGCCGACGCTGCCGAGCGGCGCGCTGGACAGGAACAGCTGCAAGCGGCGGCCGAGCTCCGAGCCGTGCACGAGGCGTCCGTCGGCGGTGGCGAACATATCGGCGGCGCGGCCGACGAGCTCCGATAGCACCGGGTGCGGCAGACCGCAAGGACACGGATCCGGCGAGATCCGGCCCCGATCGCCGATCCGGCAGCGAACCAGCGGCATGGCTCGGTTGAAGAGCGAGGTGACCACGATATCGCCGAACTCGCCGATCTGCGCCGGCCGGTCGCCATCGAAGATTTCGAGGCGCACGTGGTCCGCCATGATGTGCCGCGAGCCGTGGGGGCATTCGTGCGCGATCGGACCCATCTCGGTCGAGCCGTAGGACTCGAACACGCGCGCGCCGAAATGACGCGCGATCTCCTCAACCTGGAAATCGTAGACCTGCTCGCCGCCGAGCTTCACGAACGGCACCAGTTGCGCCGGTGCCTGCGGGTGATGCGCGCGGATGTGCCGCGCGAGCTGCGCAATTGCCGATGGCAGTCCCATGCAGAGCATCGGCCGTTTGCGCAGCAGATACTCTGCAGCCCATTCCAGCTTTTCGAACGTGAGATTCTTCGTCGCGCACACGCGAGTGTTGCGCACCCAGTCGAGCACCGGGTGCCCACCGCCCCAGAACAGCAGCGTGCGGCTGCCGGGCGGCACGCCGAACCAGTACAGCGAGCGATATTCCTGCGCCCAGCTCCAGCCCCCGGCCGCAGGATTGTAGGCGACCCGCACGACCTGGCCGGTGGATCCCGAGCTCGTTCGATGGAAGACGCCGCTGTTGACGCGGCTCGCGCGTAGCTCCGCAGCATGCGTGATGAGCATGCGGCGATCGAGCACGGGCCACGCCGCGAGATCTTCGGCATTGGCGCTCGACAACGCGTCGCGCCATGGACCTGTGGCATATAACGGCACGCGGCGGTATGCGAGCCGCAGAGCGTTGCGCAGCAGTTCGTCGGTCAGCTCTGCGAACTGCTCATGGTCGAGTCTTTCCCACGCTTGCAGCTTGTGCACGAAGGGTCCGACATGGCGCCCGCGCAGGCTCTGCAGCGAGTAGTACATCGTCTTGTGAAGTCGTTGCTCCAGCGCGTGCGGCACCGCTATGGGCGGAGCGCCCGCGCGCACAGTTGCAGCCTCGCTCGATCCCATCGTCAGGGTCTCCATAGGTACTCGCTCTGTTACTTGCGTCGACATACGAAATACAGATAGACGGCGAAGCGCCGCGGGAGTGGCGCGTTCGCCTCCGCCCAGCGCCAGGCGCGCAGCGGCAGGACCCGCAGCAGCGCTTTGTCGTAGGAACCGATGCCATACCACTCCACGATCTCCAGCCCGTGGCGGGCGGCGAAGCCGGCGCATTCGCGCAGCGACATCGATGAAAATTGCTCGCGCGTGAGCTTCGCCTTGGCGGCAACCAGCGCGCGGGTGCTGTGGCGGTTGCCGTGCACGTTGAACAGCAGCCGCGAATTTTCGTCGCGCAGTGCCGAGGCCAGCACAGCCATCGCCGCATCACGCAGCGACGGCTGGGCATTGAGGAAAAAACGGAAGGCGGTGATGAAATCGAACTGCCGCCCCTGCAGCGCCCGGGGATCGCGGGTCGCGTCGCCTTCGATGAGAGTCGCGCCGGGCACGCGCTCGCGCGCGACCCCCAGCATCGTAGGCGAGATGTCGAGTCCGACCGAGGTCTCGAAGCGGCGCTCCAGGTACGAGAGCACGCGACCCGTGCCGCACGCGAAATCGAGATAGCTGCGCCGCTGCGGCACGTGCTGCTGCACGATGAGATCGAGCAGGCGCTGCTCGCGTTCCCAGATCGCGGCATCGAACGAGCCCGGCGCGAACAGCCTGGCGTCATAGTCCTTAGCCCAGGACTCGGGACCCACATGCGTCGTTCTGTAGTCCTGGTAGTGCATCGTGCTCACGGCGCAAGGTCGTCGGTGCGAAACAGGCGGCTGTGACGCAGGTAGCGTCCGCTGAACGTCGAACCGAGATAGGTGTTCGCCAGCAATTCTTCGATGGCACCCGCCAGCATGCGTTGGTCGAACGCCGCGGGCGCGGCGCGGAAGTATCCGGCGATGAAGGCGCGCGCCAGTTCGCGCAGCTGTGGCCGGAACGCGAGATGCAGCCGCTGCGGCGGATACTTGGCGCGCACGAACAGCACCAGCGTGCCGATGTCCCAGTATGGGTCGGCCTGGTTGTAGCGGCGGAAGCTCCGGTACTCCGGCGGCGTGAAGTCGACGAAGGCGACGCGGTCCGCGCCGCGCTTCACCAGGATGTTGTCGAAATCGAAGTCGCCGTGAATCCGGTGGGTGTGGCGATGAAATTCCTCCAGCGCCGCGCCTATCTTCCAGAAGGTGTCGTGCAGCTCGGCGGCCGGCAGTCCGCCGAAGGTGCGATCGCGAATGAGGTCGTGTAGGGGATTCCACTCGGCCAGAAATTCATAGTCGATGCGCAGCGTGCGGTAGTCCGCGCACAGTACGCGGGGCACGCGCAGCCATTGCGATTTGCGCGCGGCCACCCAGGCGCGCAGCGAATTGCGCAGCGTTGCGCGAAAAAGCCATTCGACAGCAAAAGGTTTGCTGAAACAGCGCTCGGTGGGGTTGAGCGATGCCGTCGCGGCAGCGGCAGGCGGAAACTCGACCAGCGAGGACAAGCTGCCCCTTTCGATTCCCCCGCTTGTCATTCGCGCGTCATCCGGTGTGAGCCCCGCGCGTGTGCTTGCTGGGCCGCGCGCCAGCTATGAAATGTTTCTGTAACCAATCGGTTCCAGCCGGCAGTGCGCCGGTGGAATCAGGACAGCTCCCTGGATCGCGGCGGTCCGCTCCACGCAAGCGAGATCGACCCCGGCAGCAACGAGATGAAGAACAGCACGAACAGGCTCATGAAGAGGATCAGCGCCGCGGAATAGTCGTACCCGAGTGCGACGAGCAACGCGGCCGCGCTGCCCTCGCGTAGCCCGAGGCCTGCGTACGTGAAAGGCAGGCGCTGGATCAGCACCGCGACCGGCGTCACCGCCAGACAGACCAGCAGCGGCAAGGGCGCGTCCAGAGCTCGAGAGACGACCCACAACGTGAAGACGGGCGCAGTCTGCTCCACTATCGCTAGCACCAGATTGATCGCGAGCGTCGGGCGTCGCGCCGAGTACGCTCGCGCCGCCTGCGCATACTTGGCGAAGCGCGGGCTCTCGAGCGCGACAGGCAGCAAGCGACGCAATTGCTTGCCGAAGGCAGGATGGAAGATGAGTCCGGCGAGGAGCACTGCCGCGGCACCGGCTGCAAGCGCTGCCAGCACGGCGAACTTCTGCAGCGGAGGTTGCGGCGCGAGCCGCGCGAGTACTGCGAGGCCCACGACGAGCAGAACGAGCGTCGCGACGACTCCATTCAGGCGCTCCATCACGATCGATGCGAGTGTAGTGTGCGAATCAAAACCGCGAGTGCGCAGCCGTGCGAAGCGGACGATGTCCGGCCCGAGCCCGCCCAGCGGCAGAGCGAAACCGATGAACGTAGACTCGTAGTAGATGCGAATGGCTTGCCAGCGCGTGAGCCGCGGATCGAGCACGCGCAGGAGTTGCTGCCACTTCAGCGCCATCAGCAGCCGGTCGCAGGTCTGTATCGCGATCACGCCGAGCAGCAGCATCGGCTGCGCCGCGCGCAACAGGGCAACGCTTCGCTGCCAGTCGAGTCGCGAGATCAGGAAGGCGAGCAGCGCGCCGCTCGCGCCGAGCTGCAACACCACGCGTAGCCGGGGCTTGATCTGCGGCACCTTCACGGTCACGCCCCGCCCTCGCCGTAGACGTGTCGGGCGACTATCATTGGCGGCGCGGGTACCGTCCACACATCGGTCGGATTCTAACGTAGCTCATGAAATCGCCGTTGTTCGAGAAGAAGGTGTTCTCCTGGGCGCTGTACGACTGGGCGAACTCCGCCTTCGCGACGACGGTGATGGTGGCGTTCTTCCCGGTCTTCTTCAAACAGACCCTGGCCGTGGGCGTGGCGCCGATCGAGAGCACGAAGTGGCTCGCAACCGCGAACGGCATTTCGAGCCTGGTGCTGGCCTTGACGGCCCCCTGGCTCGGCGCGCTCGCCGACAAGGGCAGTGCACATATCCGGATGCTCGCGATCTTCACCGCGATCGGCGCGATCCCCACTGCGTTGCTGGCGTTCGTGGGCACGTCCGATACCTTCACCGGCCTGACGTGGTTCGTGATCGCCTCCATCGGTTTCTGGGGCGGGCTCATCTTCTACGACTCGATGCTGATCCGCGTGGCGCCGCCGGGCCGCGTCGATTCCGTTTCCGGCTTCGGCTATGCGCTTGGCTATCTCGGCGGAGGATTGCTGCTCGTCGTCAACGTGCTGATGTACCAGAAGCCGCAGTGGTTCGGGCTCGCTAACGCCGAGCAGGCGATCCGCGCCTCGTTCGTCACGGTCGCGGTGTGGTGGTTCGTCTTCGCGATGCCGCTGCTGCGACAGGGCAGCGTGCTGGCAACCGGGCCGTCGATCGGCCTGGCGCGCGCGGCGCGCGAAGGTTTTGCAGAGCTGGTGCGCACATTCCGCGAAGTGCGCAAGTTCCGCCCGGTGATCCTGTTCCTCCTCGCGTACTGGATGTACATCGACGGCGTCAACACCATCATGAAGATGGCCGTGGACTACGGACTGGCGCTCGGCTTTCCCGCGAGCAGCCTGATCACCAGCATCCTGATGATCCAGTTCATCGGTTTCCCCATGACGCTGCTATTCGGCTACCTGGGCGATCGCATCAGTCCCATGGTCGGAATCTTCGTCGCGATCGTCGTGTACACCGCGGTGACGTTCTACGCGGTGCAGATGACGAACGTCACCGAGTTCTACGTGATGGGAGCAGCCATCGGCTGCGTGCAGGGCGCGATCCAGGCGATGAGCCGTTCTTACTACAGCCGGTTGATTCCGCCGGACCGCGCCAGCGAGTTCTTCGGCTTCTACAACATGATGGGCAAATTCGCCTCGGTGCTCGGACCCTTCCTGATGGCGGCGACCGCGGCGATCACCGGCAACAGTCGCAGCGCCATTCTCTCGGTCGCCATCCTGTTCGTGGGCGGCGCGATCATGCTCGGTGTCCAGGCACGCAGCACCCGCCCGGCCCGCGGCGTCGCACAGGAACCCGCTTAGCAGCGCGCACGTTGCCTCTACTGCCCGCCAGTGGAGGCAGCGATGCCGAACCCCCCGCAGAAGCCTGTGCCCGAAGTCCGCAAGGGCCAGGGCGACATGCACATTCCCGAGGCCGTATTTCGCGAACGCTTGCGCGAGCGCTTCTACGATCCGTTGTTCGAGCCGGCGAGCGGCGAGGTCGAGAAGGTGATCGACATCGCGTGGCGCGTGTACAGCGAGTCGCACAAGAGTCCGCGCACGCGTGCAGCAGGCGAAGGCTTTGCCGATCCGCAGATGCAGTTGTCGGTGCAGTGGCTTGCGACGCGCGACGCCATCGCAGCGGCGCAGCGCGAGCACGAAAATCCGAACGGGAAGTCACGCGTGCTGCTGATTTGCGCGGCGGCTCGCAACGATCAGACCTGTCCCGGCGAGATGTCCAAGACGTATCGGCTGTGTTCGACCGCGCGCGGCGTGCTGTCGAGCGTCAGCGACTTCACCGTCGACTTTCTGGATCTCAGCCGGCTCACCGCGGAGTACGGTCGCGTGATCTATCCGTGCAAGGCATGCGTCTCGACTGCGATGCCGCTGTGCCACTGGCCCTGCTCGTGCTATCCGAATCACAGCCTCGGCCAGGTGCAGGACTGGATGGGCGAGCTGTACCCGCGCTGGGTCGCGGCGCACGCGGTCATGATCGTCACGCCGGTGTACTGGTACCAGGCGCCGAGCACGTTGAAGCTGATGATCGATCGACTGGTCTGCGCGGACGGCGGTAATCCCGATCCGACCTCGACTGGCGGCAAGGATCCCGCGAAGGCGAAGGAGCTGGAGCTGCGCGGCTGGCCTTATCCGCGACACCTTGCAGGGCGCGCGTTTTCAGTGGTCGTGCACGGCGATGCCGCGGGCGCAGAGACGTTGCAGCGCTCGCTGAGCGATTGGCTGGCGGATATGCAACTCGTCCCGGCCGGCCACACTGCGAACATTTCGCGCTACATCGGTTACTACGAGCCATACGCGACGAGTCACGATGCGCTCGACGAAGACGCGGCGATTCACGAAGAAGTGCGCAATGCGGCGCGCACGTTGATGGGCAAGGTGCGCGAGCTGCGCGGCGGGAAGAGGTTCGACGAGGGGGAGCTGGAGGATCCGCGGCCGAAGTAGTCAGTTACCAGCGTGCGGGATCTACTCGGTAGTACCGCCGCAGCTGCTCGTACAGCCCCGCGTGTTGCAGCTCGAGCTCGCGCGACTTCTCGAAGAACGCTTCGGTGACGACGGCGAAGAACTCCGCGGGCTCGGTCGCCGCGTAGGGATCGAGGAACGTCGGTTGTCCCGCCATCAGTGTGGCGCGCAGGCGGTCGTACTCTTGCCAGAACACCTCCGACCATTCGCGATAGGCGCGTGCGCTGCCGAGGCCCGGTGCGCCGTCCATGGTCTCGTCTTCCATGTCGAGGTAGTGCGCGAACTCGTGCAGCACGACGTTGTGACCGGTCGCGAGGCCGTCTTCGATGTCCTGCCACGAGACGATGATCCGCCGCGAGTCCCACGCCTGGCCGGACAGCACGCGATGGCCTTCGGTGATCAGGCCGTACCCCTCGCGCTGCGTGTGCGGCACGATGAAGGGCGTCGGGTAGACCAGGATGGAGAACAGGTCGTCGTAGAAATGCGAGCGCGGCACGTCGGGCCGGTTGACGACGAGCAGACACGCGTACGCGGCGATGACCACGCGCATCTCTTCCGTGACGACGAGCCCGTTGCAGCCGACGAACGTCTTCTCGCCGACGAAGATCCGTACGAGCTCGTGCAGGCGTGTGCGCAGCTCGGGCGGTACGCGAGCGTAAATCGACGTGCGAGTGCGCAGCCAATCCTGCCACTGCGGCGGAAACGGCTGCCGGGCAAATGCGGCGCGGCGGCGGCGCAGCCACCACGCCTGGCCGCCCACGAACCACGCGGCGACTCCCAAAGCGATTGCGACCAGAAAGACGAGCAGCAGCACGCGAAAAGATTCTTTAGTCGGCTGGCCAGTGGTTGCAATGCGGGCGCGGCGTCAGACTTTCAACTGGTTGACCAGGAATTTCAGCCGGCTCAGCTCGGAGCGGTTCAGCTGCGTGCCCCATGAGCGCGGACCGTAGCGGAGTGCGACATAAAGATTGCGCGCCTCAGCGAGCTGGGTTGCCAGGTCGGGCCGCGCCTGCACGACGCGCGCGACGTAATCGCTCGGACCTTCATGCGCGGCGCGCGGCAGCCCGTGCCGCGCGAGCTTGCGGCACAACTGGTCGTAGATCTGCGCGAGCGCATCCTTGGCGCGCGGGCGGAAACGCCAGGCGAGGTACGCGGACATGCCGGCGAAGAACGCGACCAGCGCCAGCACGAGCGCGATACCCAGCTCTTCCCAGTCGGCGTCGCCGATGTTCAGTCGTTCGAGCAGCCAGCGCTGCT
>DATEKT010000069.1:0-11372 GCA_035277305.1 Steroidobacteraceae bacterium
CCACCCAACCCTCCCCCGCTCGCGGGGGAGGGCACGGAGGGGGCGCATGAGCGAAGTCTCCTGCGACGCGCTCGTGTTCTTCGGAGCGACCGGGGACCTCGCGTACAAGAAGATCTTTCCGTCGCTGCAGGCGATGGTGAAGCGCGGCGTGCTCGACGTGCCTGTGATCGGCGTCGCGAAGAGCGGCTGGAACCTCGAACAGCTGCAGGCTCGTGCCCGCGAAAGCATCCAGAAGCACGGCTCCTTCGATGAAGCCGCGTTCGGCAAGCTGATGCAACTGCTGCGTTACGTCGATGGCGACTACGCCGAGCCCGGCACCTTTACCCAGCTGCGCAAGCTCCTCGGTCACGCATCGCGCCCTGCTCACTATCTCGCGATCCCGCCTGCCCTGTTCGGCAAAGTCGTCGAGCATCTCGCGCAAGCGGACTGTGCGCCGGACGGCGCGCGCGTCATCGTGGAGAAACCTTTCGGCCGCGACCTCGCGTCCGCGCGCGAGCTCAACCGCATCCTGCTGCGGACGTTCGACGAGCAGCACATCTTTCGCATCGATCACTATCTCGGCAAGGAGCCGGTGCGCAACATGGTGTTCTCGCGGTTCGCGAACCCGCTGCTCGAGTCCTTCTGGAACCGCCAGCACATCGCGAGCGTGCAGATCACCATGGCGGAAGACTTCGGCGTTCAGGGCCGCGGCAAGTTCTATGAAGAGACGGGCGCGATTCGCGACGTGGTGCAGAACCACCTGTTCCAGGTGCTGGCCAATCTCGCGATGGAATCGCCGCCGCGCATCGACGCGGAGTCCGTGCGCGATGAGAAGGTGAAGGTGCTGAAGTCGATTGCGGCGCTCGCGCCCGATGACGTCGTGCGCGGCCAGGTCCGTGGCTATCGCAAGGAGCCCGGCGTGGCGGCCGATTCCAAAGTCGAGACCTTCGCCGCGCTCCGCTTGCGCCTCGATTGCTGGCGGTGGCAGGGCGTGCCCTTCTACATCCGGGCCGGCAAGTCGCTGCCCGTAACGTGCACCGAAGTCGTGGTGCGGCTGCGCGATCCGCCGCCGTTGTTCTCGATTCCCACCGAGCCCAATCACCTGCGTTATCGCATCGGGCCGGACATCGAAGTCGGCATCGGACTCAACGTCATGGATCCCATCGTGAAAGGCGACAGCGATCCGCTGGAGCTGCTGGCGAGCCGGCGTCCCGGCATCAACGAGGTCGACGCCTACGAGCGCGTGCTGACCGATGCGATGGGCGGCGATCGCATCCTGTTCGCACGCGAGGATTATATCGAGGAAGCGTGGCGGATCGTGGATCCCGTGGTGAAGGCCGGAACGCCGGTGTACGAATACGAGCCCGGATCCTGGGGGCCGAAGGAAGTCGCGCGCATCACGCCTGAAGGCGGCTGGCACAACCCGATCATGCGGCAGTAGCCCTATTGCAGATAGCGGACGATGAGCCGCGTCGCCTCCTCGACCAGCTCTTGCATCGACGCTTCGGCAAATGTCCCGGAGTGATGCAGGACCGCCGTGTGGGTCAGTGATTCGATCGACGTCACGCACACGAATGCCGCGAGGTCCAGGTCGAGCGCGCGAATCTCGGAGCGCCGGCCTGCGAGCAGGCGCTTGAACAGCGCATAGTTCTCGCGGTTGAACACCTCGACATTCTCCAGCTTGCCCGTGCGCGGCAGCTGCTCCGCGAGCACGCGATGGAGCTTCGGATCGTGGCCGTGCGCTTTGACCGCTGCGAGAACGATCCTGCGCACGGCCTGCTTGAGCGGCAACTCCGCCGCTTCCGCCAGCGTGCCGCGAACGACACGCATCAAGTCCTGGTTATGACGCTCGATGACGGCGGCGACCAGCGCCTCCTTGCCCGGAAAATACTGATAGAGCGAGCCGACGCTCACGCCCGCCTGCTCCGCGATGCGGTTGGTGCTCGCGTTGTCGAAGCCTTCCTTGACCAGAATGCGAGCAGTCGCTTCGATCAGGGCATCGACAGTCGCGCGCGAGCGCTCCTGCGAGGCGTGTTTGCGGGGTTTCGTGGCCGGTTTGCGCGCCATGGGCTGCTTTGCGAACGCGAGTAGCGAATATGAGCGTTCGCTCGTATTCTGCCCACTCTCGATCGCAAATTGCAACGAGGCAATCCCGATGACTCACGTCCCCTACTCCCAGCTCATCGACACCAAGCGCTGGGCCGATCGCGGCCTCTACGACGCCGTCAGCCACAACTTCGAGCACCTGAACGCCGGGGAAGGCCACATCATGCTGCGCATCCTCGACCACATCCACACGGTCGACCGGATCTTTCAGCATCACCTGCAGGGCTTGCCGCACCCGTTCAAGGCGGCGCGGTCCGAAACGATGCCGACGCTCGAGACGCTGGCGCAGGGCTCGCGCGAAGTGGACGACTGGTACTCATCGTACGTCCGAGGCCTGGCGTCGGGCGACTTCGAGGAGCCGATCGATTTCGCCTTCACCAGCGGCAAGCAGGCACGCATGAAGCGCGGCGAGATCATCCTGCACGTGTGCATGCACGGGACCTACCACCGCGGCAATGCCGGCGCCGTCCTGCAATTGAAGGGTCTCACCCCGAGCCGCGACTCGATCACGGACTATCTCGAAGCGAACGGCGCCGGCTGATCGCGTTACGGCGAGAGACTGCGCAGCGGGCCCGTGGCGTTACCGAAGTTGCGCGTGCTCAGCACCTGGATACCGGCGGTGTGATCGCCATTGAACGGCGTCACATTCGTCGGGCATCCGGCAGCCGCGGCGACTTCCGGCGTGCCGAACCACAATCCGACGTGATACGTGTGGATCGGTGCGGTCGCGGGATTGGTGGCCGCATCGGCAATCGGTGCGTGATGCACGACCGGCGCAGGACCGGCCCCCGGCGCGACGATGAACGTCTCCAGGTTGAAGCGGCCGATGAACGTGCCGAGCGCGCGTCCTTTGGCGTTGCTCTCCATGTCACCCTGGTACCAGGCCATGCCGAACGGCGCGTTCGGCAGCTGCGTCACGAACAGATCGAACTCGGCATTCGGCGGCAGGCCGGTGGCCTCGACGTGCATGACTTCGATCGGACCCAGCGAATCGACCGTCACCCGCGCCTGTGCATTCAGTGCGCAACCCGCAGTCTCGACGGCGCCCGAACGCACCATGCCGAAAACGATGCTGTTGGCCGCCGACGCGGTTCCCGGCAGTGCGAGCATGCAACCGAGCGTGCTCAGCGTGCCGATCGCCGCCGTAACGTACTTCCTCATGGGACTCTCCTGATTCAACGTGTGCGAAGTGGAAGAAAAGGCTTTGCGTCTGGAGCGCGGTGCAGTCTGCAGCGCTGCGCCCGGTCGCAGCACTGCAGGCAGTCAGCTCACACGGCTGACCTTCGGCCTCGATGAATCGCCTACGTTGTAATGTGAGCCAGTTCGCTCGACTGGTTCGTTGCCGATGTCCGGCGAGCGGTTGATCGCTTGATCACTCGTCTTCGAGAGCCCGCGTCAGCGACGCGATCGCAACCCGGACGCGCTCGTCCGAGCCGTCCGCGTCCGGCATTTCCTCGCACAACTGCTTCGCCACGCTCAACAGGTGGCGCGCTTCGATGGAAGCCCGGCGCGAGGAGATCGGATCCTGCAAACGTCTGGATGCGGTGGCGAGGAGCAGACCCTGGTGCACGTTCGCGAGCACGGCCTCTTTCGCCTGGCTGGCGCGGGACCCGGACCTCTGCGATGTCGGAATCCAGCTCATGAAACAGGAACGCTTCGCGCGAGTCCGCGTTCCGTGCAGCGCGCTGTCGTTCTCACTTCAACTCGAACGACTGACCGTCCCAGTCCTCCATGACGATGGGATCGCCGCTGAAACGCCCGATGTTCAGCGTCGTCCCGGCCAGCTCGCCGGGAACGTGACACAGGCCTTCGCGATAGAGCGGCATCCACAGATCCAGACGCCGCCGAGGGTTTGACCGGAATGCCTTCTCAGTTCGCCGCTTGCGCGTTCCAGGCTTTCACCCTCTCTCGCGCCTCGTCCAGCATCCGATCCAGCGCGGCACGGTCGTAAACCTTGCCGCGCAGAATCACCGCGTGGATCGCGCGAGTCGCACTGATGTCGGCCAGCGGATCGCGATCGAGCAGCACCAGGTCGGCGGCCTTGCCCTTTGCGAGCGAGCCGTAGCGGTCGAGCTTGCCGAACCACGCAGGACCCGCGCGCGTCGCAGCTGAAAGCGCCTGCGGCGGCGTCAATCCCTTCTCGACATAGAGCGCGAGTTCGTCGTGCAGACCCACACCGGGATAGTTGAACGAGTTCAGAAAGCCCGCGTCCGTGCCCGCCATGATCGTCACGCCGGCTTCCTGCAGCATCGGAATGACGGCAGCCATGCGATCGATGTGCGCGTGCCTGAACGCAATCGCGGCAGCGTCGGCCTGGGCCGCGCGTTGGATTCGCCATTCGTAGGTCTTGCGCAGTTTCGGGCCGATGTACTGGAGGTACTCGTCATTCGCGTGCGTGTCCCGGTCGAGCCACGCAATGATGCGGCTGCCGTTGAGCGTCGGCGTCACGAACACATTCTTACGGGCGAGGTAGCGATAGCTCGCCATCGCGGTCGCGCGGTCGAACCCCGCGTCGAGCCGGCGGCCGGCTTCGGCGCGATCGATTCGTCCCGCGGCAAAGTCGGCGGCAATCGCTGCTTCGTCCTTCGCGCCGGCGTCGAATGCATAGTCCAGGTGTTCGATCGAGCTCAGCCCCGCATCGACTGCCTGCCGCACCGTGAGCGCCATCGGAATATGACCCGAAGCCCGCAACCCCGCCGCGCGCGCTTTGCGAACCGCGTAGAGGAACAGCTCGGGCTTCAGCGTGCTGTCGGTGATCTTCACGAAGTCGACGTCGAGCGCCTGCAGCTTCTGCACCGCCGCGTCCACGTCCGCTTTCGTCCCCGTCTCGATCGTGCCCTTCCAGACCGGATTCAGTCCTTCGATCTTCGGACCCGAGCTGAGCAGCGTCGGTCCGAACAACGTGCCACGCGCAATTTCTCCGCGCCAGGCGAGCACCTGGGTCGGAAGATCGCCCGAAGCATCGCGCACGGTCGTGATGCCGTGCGCGACATAGAGCGGCAGCAGCGCCTGATTCTCCTCGATCAGCTCCACGCCGCCGCCGAAATGAACGTGCATGTCCCACAGTCCCGGAATGACATAGCGGCCGCTACCGTCGAGCGTCTGCTGCGCTGTCCACGTCTTCGCGATCGTTGCATCGCTGCCGACCGCGACGATTTCGTTGGCGCTGGTGGCGATTGCCTGATCGGGTATCGCCCGCGCGTGTTCGACATCCACGACCGTGACGTGACGGATCAGGATCTCCGCTGCCAATGCAGCGGCCAGTAGTACGTTCATGCGACGCTCACTTGAGACCGAACAGGGCGCGGGCGTTCTGATAGCGGATCTTCGCCTGCTCGCTTTCCGTGAGCGGCAGGCGGCCGAGCGCAGTCACATTCTGCTCGAGCGAGAACTGCGGATAGTCCGAGCCGAGCAGCACGTGATCGATCCCGACGTTGCGGATCGTCCAGACGAACTCGTCCTCGATGGGCGAGTCGGCCACGATGCTCACCGTCGCCGAGATGTCGAAGTTGATGTTGTCGGCAAACAGGTTCTCGGCGGTCCGCACCGCTTTCAGGATGTTCCAGAAGCGGAAGTTCATCGCGCCCATGTGCGCGAAAATGAACTTCGTCTTCGGCGCCTTGAGCGCCAGGTTGAACAGCTTCTCGCTGTCCCCCGGCAGAATATTGGCGTTGTCCATCAGCACGATGACGCCGAGCTCTCCGGCGCGCTTCACGAGCGTCAGCACGCGCGGATCGTCGGAGTCGAACTTCTGCGTATGCGGATGGATCTTGAGCACCTTGATGCCCCTGGCCGCGACGCGCTCCAGCTCTGCCACTGCGGCAGGCCCGTCGTACGGATGGACCGTCGCGATCGGCAATACCTTGGGATGATGGGCTGCGAGCGCGAGGATGCCGTCGTTGCCCGCGCGAATCCCGTCCGGTTTTCCGGCGAGCGCCTGGTTCGGACCGCCGAACCACATGGCGCCGATGCCTGCTGTTTCCAGCTGCGCCTTCTTCAGCTGGTCCTCGTAAGCCTGCAACGACTCCTCGCCTTTCCACAGATGAACGTGCGAATCGAACAGCGGCGACTGCGCGCCTGCGACGCGCACGAACGCGAGCAGCGCGGCAATCGCGATAAACGAGACTCTCATTGAACGTTTTCCCCGATGTGTAGAAATGAACCCGGGTGGGTCGTCATGCCTATAGGAAGGTAGCGAATGTTGGAGGAGAGAGCACATCATGTACACACCCCCGGTTGTTTCGCCCCAGGAATGGGAAGCCGCGCGCGAGCGGCTGCTCATCACGGAAAAAGCCCTGACCCGCAGCCGTGACGCGCTGGCCGCCGCGCGTCGGCGCATGCCCTGGATGGCAGTGGACAAGGATTACGCATTCGAGGGACCGAAGGGCAGGACCCGCCTCATCGATCTGTTCGAGGGCCGCCGCCAGCTGATCGTCTACCGCGCGTTTTTCGAGCCCGGCGTGCACGGCTGGCCGGAGCATGCGTGCGTAGGCTGCTCGCTCGTAGCGGACCAGGTCTCGCACCTCGCTCATCTCAATGCACGGAACACTACCCTCGCCTTCGCGTCACGCGCGCCGCACGCGGACATCGCGCGCCTGAAAGCGCGAATGGGCTGGGACGACATCCCGTGGTACTCGATCACCGACAGCTTCGACACGGACTTCGGCGTGAACGAATGGCACGGCCACAATGCCTTCATCCGCGACGGCGAGCAGATCTACCGCACCTACTTCATCAACAACCGCGGCGACGAGGCGATGGGCACAGTGTGGAGCTATCTCGACCTCACGGCGCTCGGGCGCCAGGAGGAAGGGGAAGACTCACCCGAAGGTTACCCGCAGACCGAGCGGTACAAATGGTGGAAGTGGCACGACAGCTACGTGCCTGGCGGCTAAGTCCACAACGCCTGGTTCATGAGGTCGCGCCCAGTCGCCGCTCGCCTGCGGCCCTCATGCGCAAAGCGAGCGGCATCGCGTACCACAGCCCGAACAGCACGCAAGCCGCACCGGTGGCGGTCCAGATCGGCGCATTCGATCCCGGCAGCAGCCGCGATGTGGCGACGTAGAGCTCGCTGGCGACGCCGAGTGCGAGAGGCACCAGCGCCACCGTCACGATCCTCGATGCGAGTCGCAGAAATCGTTCGTCGTCCGCGCCGCCGAACGCGATGCGATGAACCGCCGCGGGCGTGATCAGCACGATGACTGCGACCGCGATGAAGATCAATGCAAAGAAATGCACCGTCTTTGCAGCATCGCTCAAAGCTTCGAACGATTTCGTCAAAGGCACGATCAATTGAAATCCCAGCAGCGCCTGCGCTCCGGGCAACATCACGCGCGACTCGGTCAGGAGGTAGTCGATGCGATCGTGAACACTGGCTGACTTTTCCTGCATGGATCGACTCCTGCTCGAAGGTCGCGAGTGGCGGCGCAGAAGAATGCCCCAGCCCTGCCAGGCCAGCAGCCCGGCGCTCACGGCGATGACTGCTGCAACGAGTGCAACACGATTCCCGAACTGCGTGGCGACCGTGACGAGCACCGCGCACGCCAGCCCTACAGGCAAGGTGATGAGCGCGCTGCGCGCCAGAGTCGAAGTCAGCGAGCGCGTGCGACGCGTCGCCTGGCCGGCATCGGCAATTCGATGAACCGCGGGAGCGGCGATCAGCAAGCCGATCGTCAGGACCATGGCGATCATTCCGCTCAGCGCGGCTGCGCGAACCAGCTCGTCGCCGGGCGCGAAGCGCTCCTGGAACAGCGACTGAAACTGAAAGCCGAACAGCACCTGCGTGCCGAGCATCTGCATGCGCAGCTCATCGAGACTGACCTTCAGCAACGAGTCGCGCTCGGACATGCTCCTCGGATCGTCGTGGTGGTAATGCTCACGGGCGCCGGCCGCGGCTGCGCGAGCACATGAAGCGAACGGCCCGCTCGTCAACGGGTTCCAAGAACTTTTCAGCGGCGTGGCGCGTTATTTCGGCAGCTATTCCGACGCCGAGCACACTTCCACACGCCATGCATATCGCCCAGATCGCACCCCTAGCGGAAGCCGTTCCTCCGAAGCTTTATGGCGGCACCGAACGGGTGGTCGCGACGCTGTGCGATGCGCTCGTGCAGCTGGGCCACGACGTCACGCTGTTCGCCTCCGCCGATGCGCGCACCTCCGCGAAACTCGTGCCGGTGCGCGACCGTGCGATCCGGCTCGATCCCGCGCCGCTGAAGTCCGATGTCGCCGCGCACCTGACGATGCTGCACGAGGTGCGCCGCCAGGCCTGGAAATTCGACGTCCTGCACTTCCACATCGATCTGCTGCATTTTCCGGTGTTCGAGCACGAGGCGCACAAGACCGTGACGACCCTGCACGGGCGACTCGACCTGACGGACCTCGAGCGTGCGTATCAACACTGGCGGCAATTCGGGCTGGTCTCCATCTCCGATCATCAGCGAACACCGATGCCGTTCGTCAATTGGCTCGCCACCATTCACCACGGCATGCCGGTGGAGCAGTTCGCGTTTCGCGCGAGGCCGCAGCAGGGCTATCTCGCCTTCATCGGCCGTCTGTCGCCGGAAAAGCGCCCGGACGTAGCCATCTCGATCGCGCGCCGTGCCGGGATTCCGCTGAAGATCGCGGCCAAGGTCGATGCAGTGGACCGCGAGTACTTCGAGGCGCGCATTGCACCGCTCCTCGACCATCCGCTCATCGACTACATCGGCGAGATCGGCGATGAGGACAAGTCGGAATTTCTCGGTAATGCCCGTGCGCTGTTGTTCCCGATCAACTGGCCGGAGCCCTTCGGGCTGGTGATGATCGAGGCGATGGCGTGCGGCACGCCCGTGATCGCCTGGAATTGCGGATCGGTGCCGGAGGTGATCGACCACGGCGTCACCGGCTACATCGTAGATTCCGAAGAAGAGGCGCTCGCCGCGTTGAGTAAGATAGAGCAGATCGATCGACGCAAGGTGCGGGAAGTTTTCGAGCAGCGCTTCGCTGCTCGCACCATGGCCCGCTGCTACGTGGATCTGTATGCGCGCTTGCTGAAACAGCCGTTGCTGCTGCGCGCTTCCTGACCTCGACGAGGGACGCATGAGCTCCGCCGACGAACCCGGTGAACGGCGCGGCCTGCTGCCGCGCTTCACGCTCAAGAATGGCGACACCTTCCTGCTCGCGGATGCTCTGGGCGACGTCCAGGGCAAAGACGACGGACTGTTCGCCAATGACACGCGCATGCTGTCGCGCTTCGAGATGAGCGTCGCGGGCCGGCGCCCATCGTTGCTGGGCGCAGCCATCAATCGCGACAACACACTGTTCACCACGCATCTGACGAATCGGCCGCTGACCGCGCCCGGCGAGCTCGCGATCCCGCAGGGAGTCATTCACATCGAGCGGCAGAGACTGCTCTGGCACAGCCGGCTCTACGAGCGGCTGACTCTCACGAACTACGGCGACCGCGACGCCGACGTGCCGCTGGCGTTCGTGTACGGCGCTGATTTCGCCGACATCTTCGAAGTGCAGGGCACCGTCCGCAAGGAACGCGGCGAGATGCTGCCCGCGCGAACCGCGAACCAGACAGTGAAGTTGGCGTATCGCGGTCGCGACGATGTCGTACGCACGACGCACATCGAGTTCTCGCAGTTGCCAGTGGCGATCACGGCCAGCCAGGCCGAATTCAGGCTGCAGGTGCAGCGTGGCAGACGCGCGGAACTGACGATCGAGATCGGCACGGAGGAAGCGGGCCCGCCCTCGGGCGAGCGCTTCAGCGCCGCGTCCGGCGCGCTGTCGGCCGACATGCAGGAGCGGCTCGGCCAGGGCGCATCGGTCTCAACCTCGGGCCGGCTGTTCGATGAGTGGGTCGATCGCTCGCACGCCGACCTGGCATTGCTGACGACCGCGCTGCCGACCGGTCCGTATCCCTACGCGGGAATTCCCTGGTTCGCGACGCAGTTCGGGCGCGACGCGATCATCACGGCGCTGCAGACGCTCTGGCTCAATCCGCAGCTCGCCGCGGGCGTGTTGAGTTTTCTCGCGTCGACGCAGGCGACGGAGGATTCAGCGTTTCGCGATTCGCAGCCCGGCAAGATCATGCACGAGACGCGCCGGGGCGAAATGGCTGCGCTCAGGGAAGTGCCGTTCGGGCGTTACTACGGCGGCGTGGATACGACGCCGCTCTTCGTGATGCTGGCCGGCGCCTACGAAACCCGCACCGGCGATCGCGCGCTCGTCGATCGCATCTGGGATTCGCTCGTCGCGGCGACTGGCTGGATCGAGCGGCGGCTCGCCGCGAGTCCGACGGGATTTCTCGACTATGCACGCGGCGAGAAGACAGGCCTGGTCAACCAGGCGTGGAAGGACAGCCACGATTCGATCTTTCACGAAGACGGGCGCTTTCCGGACGGGCCGGTCGCGGTGGTCGAAGTTCAGGGTTACGCGTTTGCGGCGCTGAGATGCATGGCGGAGCTCGCGACGCGTCGCGGCGACGTCGAGCGTGGCACGCAGTGGCTGCACAGAGCAGAGGCACTGCGCGTAGCAATCGAAGAGCGCTTCTGGGTTCCGCAGATGCAGTACTACGCCATTGCGGTAGATGGTGACGGCTCGCCGTGCCGCGTGTTCGGCTCGAATGCAGGGCACCTCCTGTACTGCGGCGTACCGAGCGAAGAGCGCGCGGCTCTCGTGGCCGCGCAGCTGATGTCGGGGCGCTTCTCGAGCGGTTGGGGCATCCGTACGCTCGCCGAGCGTGAGCCGCGCTACAACCCGATGTCGTATCACAACGGCTCGATCTGGCCGCACGACACGTCGATCTGCGCCGCCGGAATTTCGCGCTACGGTGGACGAACGAACGTAGCGCAGATCCTCAACGGCATTTTCGAGACGGCCAACCAGTTCGGCATGCGGCTGCCGGAGCTGTTCTGCGGCTTTCCGCGCGTCGCGGGTCAGGGGCCCGCGCCCTACCCCGTTGCATGCCAGCCGCAGGCCTGGGCATCCGGCTCCGTGTTTCTGCTATTGCAGGCGTGCCTTGGCATTCAAGTGGACGGCGAGCGGCAGGAGGTGCACGTGACGCAACCCACGCTGCCGATCGGCGTCGAGTCGCTGACGATCCACGAGTTGCGGGTGCGCTCCGAATGCGTCGACCTGCGATTTCATCGCATCGGCGAGCAAGTGGTCGTCGTGCCGTCGGGGCATGTCGACGGCGGTGTGCGCGTGCTCGCACACCTGTAGCGGCGCAGGAGCTGTGCGAGCAATCGAACGTTCGCTGATGAGTGGAATGGCTCGCAACGTAGGGATTTCTCCCCGAGGTG
>DATEKT010000070.1:0-11886 GCA_035277305.1 Steroidobacteraceae bacterium
GCCGCCGATCACTGGAGCCGAAATCAGCAGCGACGGTCAGTCGATCCGCGGCAACGCTCAGTACACAGACGCTGTGTCGGGTGTACGGACGGTCGCGGAGTGGGATTTCCATGCAGAGTCGGAGTGAGCAGCGAGGCCGAATGCTTCGTGCACGCGGGCGTCGACAGTCCTGGCGAGGCTGTCGGCGTCCTCCGCGGGGATCGAGCGATAGATCTGCTTCGCCAGCGCGATGATTTCTCTTGAAACCGGCAATGCGGGGTCGGGCAGCGGAAACTCGCTCACGTACTGAGTGATGAATCGCCGGCGGTGAGCGTAAAGCCGGTTGTTGAAACGATGATCGTAGAACTCGAGAGCGAAGCGCGAATTGCCCACGGCCAGGGCGAGCCACATCAGGTCTGCGTCACGGCCGGGCTCGAGCGTGAGCCAGTAGCAGTCGCCGTTGACGACCGAGCCGGTCTCATCGATCCAGAACACGGGCTCGGCTGAAATGTCGGGGAACACGAGCTTCGGGCGCGACCACGCTGACGGATCCTGAGGCACCCAGATTTCGTACCACTGCCGGCCGGCCGCGATGACGTACTGCCGCCGTTCGAGCTGCGCGCGATGACCTTCCAGATATGCGCGGGTGCGTGGGTACCGAGCGAGATCGATCGCGACACGACGGCCGTCGCGCGATTCGTGCGTGTACAGAATCTGCGTTGAGGCGTCGGCGAGCGCGCGATAGCGGCGAGCGAGATGGTGAGTCGTCAGCGGACGCAGCACTTCGGGCAGGATGTTTCGCGCCAGCTCGCTCCAGTCATCGCGGATGAAGACCTTGTCGGCAGTAGTCTTGACGCCGACTCTGATCTTGCCGAGATCGCCGAACCGCGCGAACGTGCGGCTCTGCACGAGCGCGAGCCACTCGTCTTTCTCCGCGGTCGCCATGCGCCATACACCGGTCGTGTCGAGAGAACCCTGCACTACGTCGAAACGGCGACCGTCCGCGGTGGTCACGATGCCATCGAGATGCAGCGCTTCGATCGGCGAACGCGCTGCCTGCGAAGACTCCTTCGTCGTCTCGTAGATGCTCGTGAAGCGGGTGCCTAGATCCGCCGCGTCCTTCGTACCTGCGAGCAGGACGGCGGGCAGCACAGCCGCGTCGAACAGCTTGGTGTCGCCGAGATCCCAGACGTGAATCAGGTTGTAGAGCTCGTGCAGCGCCTTGCGCACTGACTGCCCCGATCGCGTGCTCATGAAGCGGTTCGAGACGATGATGCCCAGCGTGGCGCCGGGTGCGAGCACCCGACTGATCGCGAGCAGAAACGCGTAGTAGAGATCGACGCGGCCGGTCAGCCCATAGCGCCGGGCGAGTTGCTGCGCTCGCTGCGCACCGAGCACTTGCGTCCGCACGTAGGGTGGATTCGCGATCACGGCATCGAAGGGTTCGGTGCAGCGCGCGTCGTCCAGGAAGTCGCGTTGTTGGAGCGTCGGCGCGAGATCGGGAAACTCGCGGGCGAAGCGCTGGCGTGCCTCGTCGAGAGCGGCTGGATTGGTGTCGAACCCGGTGACGGAGATCCTTTCGCAGCCGCGCTCGTGCAGCGCGCGAACCAGACTCGTGAGGAGCACGCCGTCGCCAACGGCCGGGTCCAGAACCCTGAGCTCCCTGTCGCGATCAGCGTGCACCGCAGACGCAATCTGCTTCGCGACGAACTCCGCCAGCACGGCCGGCGTGTACGTAGCGCCGTCTGCTTTCCTGCGCGAAACAGCGGCGTAGCGATGTCGCGTGCGCGGGATCAAGGGCTATTCGTCGAGCGACCCGAAGACCTTCTTCGCCATGGCGCCGGCGGCTTTCAGGGGATCGGCGCGAATCGCCTTCTCCTCCTGGGCGATCATCTTGTAGACGCCATCGAGCGCGGAGCGCGCCACGTAGCTATCGATGCTGGCGTCTTCGGGTTTGATCAGCCCGAGCTCCAGGCCCTTGCCCGCGAGCTGGTTGTAGCTCTGCGCCAGGCCCACGCTCGCCGTGTACTTCTGCACGATCGGCACGAACTTCTGCGTCAGCGAGTCAGCCGTCTTCGACTTGAAGAAGCGCGTGACCGAGTCGTCGCCCCCGGTGAGAATGTCCTTGGCGTCCTGCACGCTCATCGACTTCACGGCATTCAGCAGCAATGGCTTTGCCTCGGGCACCGCGGCCTCGGCGGCGCGATTCATGGCCGTGACCAGCTCGTCCGCCTGCGAGCCCATGCCGGCCAGGCGCAGCATCTTCTCCGCCTTCTTCAGCCGCGGCGGCAACGGAATTTTCACCTGCGGATTGCCGAGAAACCCATCGGGCTTGCCGAGCATGCCGACCGCCTGCGTCGCACCCTGGTTCAGCGCCTGCTTCAGGCCGGTGGCGGCATCCTTGTTGGAAAGATCGCTCAACGAGAGCGACCACGCACTGCCCGACACCAGCAGCAGCACCGCGATTCTGCCGATTGTGTTCATTGCTGCACCTGTCCAACACGTTGGCGGCCGAGAAGAAGTGAGAACAAGAGAATAGACAGGATTAACGGGATTAACAGGATTGAAGAGTGCATCTTGTTCGATTCTCAATCCTGTTAATCCTGTTAATCCCGTCAATTTCTTCTCTCTATCTCTCAGCGTGGCCGGGAACTGTGCCGCCCCCGCACCGAATGCGCAACCCATTAGTCCAATTGCCGCACGGCGGCGCGCGTGCGAGGTTCGGCCCGCCCCACGAAGATGAACCTGGAGTCACGCTCATGGCAACCCGAAGGAAATCAGCAGCAGCGGCGGTCCGTCGCGCAGGCACCGTGCCGTGGCCGAACACCGTCGCAGCGAAAGTCATTGCGAGCTACATCCATCTGAAATACGACCTCTCGGCCAGCGACCTGATGTTCTTCAATCCGCCGATGGGCGCGATGCCGTTCTTCAACAACAGCGCCTCGAAGGAGATCCGCCGCGCCGAGCTGGCGCTGGTCGCCGGCAAGATGCTGCGCTTCCTGGCGGACGTCTCAATTCCACTGGAGCCCGGCAAGACAGCTGAAGGCGCGCACGCGGAACTGCTGGCAGCGATGGAAGGTGAAACGTCGCCCTCCTCCGGCATGGCGATTGCGGTCGACGAGAACTTCCGCTTCGTGGACGAAGCAGATGCGTAGCGCGAGCAGGTTCGCGGTATGCGCACTGACGCTGCTTGGCGGCGGCGCTGCGTTCGCCGCAGAGTCCGGCGAGGACACGGCCCTGTCGCCGCAGGTCGTCGACAGCCTGAAGGAATATCTCGCCGCGCTGGTCTCGGCGCGCAGCGACGTCATCGATCTCAAATATATCGAGCCGGACGCCAACGGCGACAACGCGGGCTGGGGCGTCAACTATCACTGGAACACCAGCAGGGACAGCGCCCGCCTCGCGCCGGATGCACGCAACCACTTCGTGCTGAACAAGCTGAGCTATGACCTCGACATTCGCGGCAGCTACGCCTTCTCCGATACGACCAACAATGCCGACCTCTCGACGATCAAGGCGGCAGTGCGGATGGAGCACGGCGACTTCGGCAAGCTCAACGTGCAGAAGGCGGTCGGCGATGCTTTCCAGCGATGCCTGCTGGAGATCCCCGAAGCAGGCGACAGCGCCGAGGAACGGCGCGATCGCGACGAGCAGATGGACAAGTGCATCGTCGACAGCGGCGTCGATGCGATGGTGAAGAACGAAGACAGCGCTTCGTACTATTGGGTCGACTTCCACGGCGGCGTGGAAGGCAACCAGGACTACTCCGACTCGCGGACGTTGTTCGGTCTGAGCGGCGCGTATGCGTTTCAGCCGAGTCGCGACCTGGAGCACTACAACGTGCTCGACTTCCCCTTCCGGCTGGTGCGCAACGCGTTCTCCACTGCGCCGAGCGGGTACACCGCGCCGTTTCCGTCGGTGTTGCTGTCGGTCGAGCGGCTGGACGCCAGCGATGACGACGTGCGCCAGGCGCTCACGACGAAGGATACGTATACGCGCGCCAACGCCGAGATCGCCTTCAACACGATCGTCGCTTCGATCAATCAGCAGGTCCTGCGCTTCACCGTCTCGTATCGGTACTTCCAGGAATTCTCGGCGCCGCAGGCCATCAAGGCCGCGGACCTGGACCACTTCGGCTACCTGAATGCAACGCTGCGATTCCCGGCGAGGATGCTGCCGCTCGTGGAGTCGGACGACTTCGAGCTGTACGTCGCCTACACGAACGGGCAGCTGCCGTTCGATCAGCGCTCGGACAAGGCGTTCGAGGTCGGCTTCTCGACGAACTTCAAATGGATCGCGGACGTGCTGGCGCAATGAGCGCCTGATGTTAATCTGGCGGTGTGAGTCGCGCCCTCCACCGCCTGAAGAAGATCGCAAAGATCCTGGCCTGGACCGCTGCCATCCTCGTCATCGTGGGCTACGGCGTCTTTCAGCTCCCTGCCTTCGGCGGCCGCTTCGATGGCCAACGCCTCGCTCGCATGCAGAAGTCCCCGCAGTGGATTGCCAGCCGATTCCAGAACACACCGCCGCAGAGATCCGGGGGTTCGTTCTGGGAAACGGTCCGCCTGTATCGCCAGGGTCAGATTCGCGAGCCGCAGTTCGAGATTCCGGTGATTGCGCTGGCGCCTGCAACGCTGCGCGCGCCGCCGGCGCCAGGCCTGCGCGCGATCTGGTTCGGCCACTCCGGCGTGCTGGTGGAGATCGATGGCGTGCGGATCATGACGGATCCCGTGCTCTCCGACGTCGTCTCGCCCGTGCCGATCGGACCGAAGCGCATGCATTCCCTGCCAATCGCGCTCGCGGACCTCGCGGGCATCGATGCGGTGCTGATCTCGCACGATCACTACGATCATCTCGACATGAAGACGATCCAGCACCTCGCGTCGCAGGGCACGCAGTTCTACGTGGGGCTCGGCGTTGGCGCGCACCTGGAACGATGGAAGGTTCCGGCGGCGCAGATACACGAGATGGACTGGTGGCAGTCGCTCGAGATCAACAAGGTGCGGATCCACTGCGCGCCCGCGCGGCACTACTCCGGGCGCAAACGACAGGACAACTCGACGCTGTGGGCCTCATGGCTCGTCGAAAGCGCGCGCCACTCTTTTTATTACAGCGGCGACACCGGGTATTCCGATCTCTTTCGCTCGATCAACACCCGCTTCGGACCCACGGATCTCAATCTGATCAAGATCGGCGCGTACGGCACGCCGCCGAGCTGGATCGACATCCACATGGATCCGGAGTCCGCGGTGCGCGCGAATCAGGATCTCGGCGGCGGCGTGCTGTTACCTGTGCACTGGGCGACCTTCAACCTTTCGTATCACGCGTGGGATGAACCGATCCTGCGTACATTGCGCGCGGCGGAGGCCGAGCACGCACAGGTCGTGACGCCGCGAGTCGGCGAAGTCGTGGAGATCGGTCAGCCCTTCAGCAACGTCGAGTGGTACAAAGCGCGCGCGCAGTAGCCAGATTCAGCGTTGCGTACTCGTTGCGAGGATCCAGGAATACAGCGCGCTCGAAAGCGTTGACGGCCTCGGGCACGCGCTGTGCCGCCAGGTACGCCATCCCGAGATTGTTCCAGCACCGCGACTTGCGTGGAGCCTTTGCGACGGCGTCGGTCCAGAGCGCCACGGGATCACGCCACACGGAGACGCGCCAGAAGCTGGCGCCGATGAGTGCGCAGAGGAGTAGAGCCGCGGCGATGAGCAACGCTCGCCTCGCTGGCACCGCCGCGCCGAGGGCAATTGCAACAGCGACCCACGCGAGATAGAGCGGCTTTTCCGTCACGAGGTCGGGCTTGGCGAGCAAGGAGTTGGTCGGCAGCAGTGCGATCAATGTCCACGCAATGGCCAGCGCAAGCATCGGACGCCGGCGACGCAGTGCGAATGCAACCCCTGCCGCGGTGAATAGAAATGCCAGGCCGGCGATCGATGCGCCGACGTGCAGACGCTGATCGAACTCGTGATCGACGGACAACGCCCACGGGCGCACCCACAAAGACAGCATCTGCGGAATCGCCCGTGCATTGGCAAGCCCGCTCTCGCCCATCGACTTGTCCGACAACGCGCCGCGCAGCAACGTTCGATAGCCATCGGTGTCGAGCAACACGGCGGCCACGATCCCGGCGAGCACGATCGCGATCGCGAGGTCGCGGACGACTCCGGGTCGTCGTTCGCTGCGGGTCGACTCCCACGCGATCACGAGCGCGGGGAAGATCAACGCATGTTCCTTGGCCAGGCAGGCGAGACAGAACAGCAGCAGCGCGCCGAGACGTTTGCCGTGGTCATACAACAACAGCCCGCCGAGCAGCAGCGGCGTCATCAACCCGGTGGATCGCCCACTGATGTAGGCAACGACTTCCGCATTTGCAGGCTGGACAGCAAACAGCAGCGCTGCAGCCAATGCAGCGAAGTTGTCGAGACGGCGCCGTGCGAGCGCGAACACGAGCAGCACGGTGATCGCATGCAACAACAGATTCGTCGACAGGAAGCCCGCCGGCTGCATGCCGTAGAGTCGCGCGTCGAGAAAGTACGAGAGGCGTGTCAGGGGCCGCAGCCCGTGCGGCAATCGCTCCAGTAGCACCCCGAGGTCGGTCGTGGCGGGATCGCGCACGACGTTGCGAAAGTCGTCGAATTGGAATGCGCCCCAGGGCACCGCGCCCCAGGCGATCGCAGTGACTGCAATCGCGATCAGGACACAGGTGCGGGCGGCAGGTGTCAGTAGCCGAGGATCGATCGCGTCTCCGCCTCTTCCTTGGCGGCCTCGATATCGGCCGTCAGGTCGACGGGCTCGGCGGGCCGCGGCGCGACGATCGATGTGGCTTTCAATACGTCGTCCTGGAAAATCGCGACCGCCTGGTTGTCGGCGATCATCACGTAGCGGATCTCGCCGGTTCCCTGGACGTTGCGCAGCGCCTGGCTCCAGTCGGCCTGCGATCCCTGGCCCGCCAGCAACTGCATGATCTGCGCCGAGTTGTCCTGCCCGGGGTTCTGCGTGAGCTCCGTCATCTTCTCCACCATCTTCGCCTGGACATCCTCCGTCAATTCCTGCGCCGTGCGCGCAGGCTTGCCGCGCGCAGCGAACCAGGCGATGACCTTCTCCACAGGATCGGGCGTCGTGAACCAGCGGCGCGCGTCACTGCTGGCGAAGACGCGATATTGCGCTCCGGGATAATTGCCTGCCCACTTCGCGCCATGCACCGGGTCGCGCACGTCGTCGACGCAAAGGCCAGAGAGCGCAGAACGGTAGTTGTAGCCGTCGATGCGATCCTGCGCCGCGGCGACGGCGGGGATCTTCGCCGCGTTGGACAGCGCTGCAGCCCGTACCACCCCAAAGGGACTCTCCAGCGCTCGCACGATCAAGGCTTCATCCTGCGCGGTGCGCTTCGGATCGTAGGTCAGCTCGACCAAGCCGATGCATGCAAGCTGCGGAGTCTCGGAGGCCGCGGCGAGGCGGTACCAGCTCGGATCGACGACCGCGCTGTTGCTCGAGCGCACGGCCAGGATCGAAGCGAGGAATATCGCTTCCACATCCAGACGCAAGGCATGACACTCCGGCGACTTCGTGCCGCCGGAACACTCGTTCACATAGCGATCGATGACTGCATCGGGATCCGCGAGCCGTTCGTGTGTCGCAGCAACTGGCGTTGCGGGAGCAGCGTCGGCTTCGATCCAGTTGCTCACATCGCTGGCACCTGAGCTTGCAGCACCGGCTTGAGTGATGCTACTCGCTGGCGCGGCTGCGGCAGAGGGCTGCCCGTTGTTTGCCGTCGGTTCTTTGTCCGATCCACAAGCTGCCACGAGAACCAGCGTGCAACCTGCAAGGGCGCGGAGGATGTTCATGGCTGCGTGCCGCTCAGTGCTTTGAAAGCCTTCCAGCCTTGCTCTTCCATCTTCTTGGTCTGCGCTTCCGTCGGCACGGAGTTGGGATCGGCCCGCTGCCGATCGGTGGGCTCCCAACCGCAGTTACGCGCGAGCTTCTGAATTTCTTCCCGCAGCAGGTCGCGGTGTCTGGTCCACGCCTGCAATTCGGTCTCGGCGATGTTGCGCGGCATGCTCTGCCGCTTCACCGCGAGAAAGCGATTCTTCTCCCACATGGAGCGGCAGATCTTCTGGTGCACTTTCTCGTGCTCGATCTCCGCATTCGCGCTGCCCCGGCACACTTGTGTCTCGCGCCACGCCTTCTCGGCATCGCCCTCGAGCTTCTGGCCGCGGTAAACGATGTCGCACGACTCGGTGAATACCTTCGTCTCCAGACCCGTGACGTTGCCGCCTGTCGGCAGCAACGGGGGTTTGGGTGGCTCTTGCATCCATTCCGGCACGGCCTCGCACGGCAACTGCCGGTTCGCGAACTTCTTCGGCAATTCCTCGCCGTAGATGTACTCGTAGAACGTATCCATGTCCGTCACCGAGGCAGGCAGCTGCGAGCGCTGTCCTGGCGGAGTCGAAGCGGCAAAGCGCTTCCAGACCTCGATCCCTCTTTCCTTCTGCCAGTACTGATCCACCAGGTTGCAGAGGTCCTTGCACTTGGTGCACTCGCGGTCGTTGGAATTGCCGTCGGCCAGCTGCCCGAGTGCAGCGAACGGCAGGAACAGGAGCACCACCAGAAGGAGGATGGCCGAGGAACGCGTTGGCATTTTTGTTCACCTCGCCGCGCCGTCCTGGCCGTGCGTGGGAAGGTTATTCGCGCATGGGCACGTTACTCCGCGTCGCTAGCCCGTACAAGGCTCAACCCCTGAGCGCCACCGCGAAGAACAGGATGGCCATCACGACGCTGGCGAGCTGAACGAGCCGGGCGAGCTGAGACATGGAGAGGTCCTTTTGGAGCAGTGCAACGAGCGTGCGGGACTGTACGGTGCGCGGTCGGGGAGACCAATCCGGCCCGGAGAATCAGACTGACGAATACAGGTCATCAATCGCGGCAGGCCGCCTGCGATCCGGTAGAATCCCGCCCCCCATGCCTACCGACCCCCCTGCAGCGCCCGCCGCGGCGACGTTCCGCGACCTCGAACTCAACGAAGCCCTGGTCCGCGCACTCACCGACGTGGGGTACGAATCGCCCTCGCCGATCCAGGCGGCGACGATTCCCCACATGCTCGCCGGCGCGGACGTCGTCGGCCAGGCGCAAACCGGCACCGGCAAGACGGCAGCGTTCGCGTTGCCGATCCTCTCGCGCATCGATGTGCAGCAGCGCTCGCCGCAGGCGCTCGTGCTCGTGCCGACCCGCGAGCTCGCGATCCAGGTTGCCGAGGCGTTTCAGCGCTACGCCGCGCACCTTCCGGGATTTCACGTCGTGCCGATTTACGGCGGGCAGAGCTACACGCCGCAGCTTCACAGTCTGCGTCGTGGCGTGCACGTAGTGGTCGGCACGCCGGGACGCTTGATGGATCACATCAAGCGCGAAACTCTGCAGCTCGCGACGCTGCGCTATGTCGTGCTGGACGAGGCCGACGAGATGCTGCGCATGGGTTTCATCGACGACGTCGAATGGATCCTCGAGCAGGCGCCGCAACAACGGCAGATCGCGCTGTTCTCCGCGACCATGCCCACGGAAGTGCGCCGGATCGCACAGAACCATCTGCGCAATCCCGCCGAAGTCACGATCAAGAGCAAGACCGGCACCGCCGCCAAGATCCGGCAGCGCTACTGGGTCGTCAGCGGCATGCACAAGCTCGACGCGCTGACACGCATCCTCGAAGCGGAACCGTTCGAAGGCATGCTCGTGTTCGCGCGCACCAAGCTTGCGACCGAGGAACTCGCCGAGCGGCTGGAAGCGCGCGGCTTCGCGGTCGAGGCGCTGAACGGCGACATCGCGCAGGCCCAGCGCGAGCGCACGGTCGCACGCCTCAAGTCCGGACAGATCGACATCGTCGTCGCGACTGACGTCGCCGCGCGCGGTCTGGACGTCGAACGCGTGAGCCACGTCATAAACTATGACGTGCCCTACGACCCGGAGGCCTACGTGCACCGGATCGGCCGCACAGGTCGCGCCGGACGCAGCGGCGAAGCAATCCTTTTCATCGCGCCTCGCGAGCGCAACATGCTGCGCGTGATCGAGCGCTCGACGCGTCAGACCATCGAGCAGATGGAGTTGCCGAGCATCCAGGATGTGAACGACAAGCGCGTCGCTCGCTTCAACGATCGCATCAGCGCGGCGCTGGCCGCGGGCGAAGGCGAGGCGTTTCGCGCGCTCATCGAGCGCTTCGAGAGCGAGCACAACGTTCCGGCGGTCGAGATCGCCGCTGCGCTGGCGAGCCTGGTGCAGGGAAAGAAGCCGCTGCTGATGGATGCGCAGAGCAGCCGGCGCGAGCCGCGCGAAGAAATCGTGGAGCGCAAAGAGCCGGAGCGGCGCAGAGAGCCCGAGAAACGCAGAGAGCGCGAAGTGCACAAGGAACGGGCGCCGCACAAGGAGCGAGCGCGACCTGCAGCGGCGCGATCCTATGCGGACTCGGAAATGGAGACGTACCGCATCGAAGTCGGCCGCGCGCACGGCGTCGAGCCCGGCAACATCATGGGTGCGATCGCCAACGAAGCGGGTCTCGAGGGCAAGTTCATCGGCCGGATCGTGATCCGCGAGGAACACAGCTTCGTCGATCTGCCATCCGGGATGCCGAAGGAAATCTTCCGCGATCTGCAGAAGGTTCGCGTCGCGGGCCAGAAGCTGCAAATCAGCCGTGCACTGAAGACGCAGGCGGAGAGGCTGCGCAACGAGCGCCGCCCGCACAAGGGCAAGGCGCCGCGGCGCTGAAGTCACGATGCAGATCTGGGTCGATGCCGACGCGTGTCCGGCGGCGATCAAGGAAATCCTGTATCGCGCAGCCGATCGCGCGCGCGTTCGCGTGACGCTGGTGGCGAATCAACCGCTGCGGATTCCCGCATCGCCTTACATCCGCTTCACGCAGGTTCCTGCGGGTCTCGACGTCGCTGACAAACGCATCGTCGAGCTGCTCGAAGCGGGCGATCTGGTCATAACCGCCGACATTCCGTTGGCTGCCGCCGCGATCGAGAAAAACGGACACGCGCTGAATCCGCGCGGCGAGCTGTACACCCAGGACAACATCCGCGAGCGCCTGTCGATGCGCAACTTCATGGATGAGCTGCGCAGCAGCGGAGTCGCGACCGGTGGCCCAGCCGTGTTGAATCAGCGCGACCGCCAGGCATTCGCCAACGCGCTGGATTCCTTTCTCGCGAAGTGATTTCTCACACGCTGCCGAGGGTGGGCTCGATGCGCTTCGATCCGGCGCTCTGCTGACTGCACGCGGCCAGCAGAACCGCGCCCGATCGCGTCAATCGATAGCCGTCCTCGCCGTCGCCGGCGCCGAAGGTCCGTTCGACGAGGCTCAGTTTCTTGAGCGCCCCCGCAGCGCGCTCGACATCCGACAAGCGCATGCCGAGCGTGTTCGCGATGTCGGCGGGTGTCAGCAGATGCCCCGGCGGCAACGCGGCGAGATGCTGCAGGATTTCCAGCTGGACTCCGCTGAGCGCAGGCATCTCGGAGACTTCCGGTCGCGCCAGGCGTTCCTCCCGCTCGAGTGCGTAGGATCGAAACGCGAGGCGCATGCGCCGCACGACGACTCGCACTGCGCGCTGCAGCTCTGCAAACAGACGCACGATCCAGGCCGTCAGCGCACGATCCAGATCGCGGATGAAACGCCAGATTGCGCCGAGCAACGCGATCGCGACGATCCAGATCACAGCGGAGACGAGCCCGGACACGACGCGGCCGTGACTGGCGAAGTAGAGCCCGGGGAAATTCGCGAGGAGCTGATCGCCCGGCAGGAAGAAGCCGCGATACAGCCATGCAACGATATCCATCATCACTGGTGACCCCGCTGTCGTAGACCGTTGTCCGTAGACCGGAGGCTTTGCGTCCCCACCTTTCGGTAGGTTTGCCCTTGTCAGCGCGATC
>DATEKT010000071.1:0-40996 GCA_035277305.1 Steroidobacteraceae bacterium
GCGCGCAAGTATCCGATCGAACGCACAGTGCTGCATCCGCAGTGGCACGCCGATGCGGATCTCAAAGTCGACATTGCGTTGGTTCGCCTCGCGCAGCCGGTTGCCGGATGCGCCCCGGTCGGCTTGTACACCGGTGCGGATGAGGACGGACTCGTAGTGACCTTCGTCGGGCGCGGCACGACGGGGACCGGCCTCACCGGAGTCGACGGCGGCAAATGGGACGGCCAGCTGCGTGCCGCGACCAATCGTGTGACACGAGCAGACGGACCGCTGCTGCAATTTCGCTTCGACGCTCCCGGCGACGCGGGTGTCACACCCATGGAAGGAATCAGCGGCGAAGCTGATAGCGGTGGACCCGCTTACATCGAGCGCGAAGGCGTGCTCTTCACGATCGGCGTCAGCTCACATCAGGACCCGCGACCGGCGCAGAGGCGGCGCGGTGCATACGGTGTGCTCGAGTACTACTCGCGGGTCTCCTACTTCGCGGACTGGATCCGTGGAGTGCTGTTGCAACAGCCATAGCGGCCTAGATGCCGACTCATTCCGCGCGCGCTTGCGTGACGCACGCCGAAGTGCGTACCACGGACTGTGGCACCCAGCTTCCAAGACCGCCAAGGTGAAGAGTGGCAGATTCGAGATCAGGAAGCGTCGAGATCAGGAAGTTTCGAACTCGGAGCTCAAACTTTGTTTATTCTTCCTTGGCGATCTTGGCGAGAGACATCCGACGCCATCTATCCCGGCAGATTGATCTGCCGCATCACGCCGCTGCTCTGGGTCTTCCTCGCGATGATGTCTTTCACGATCTCGACGGCTGTCTGTGTGCACGGTGGCAGATCGACGTCAGTCGTGCCGAGCGGCGTGACGCGCTCACCCCAGCGAATCACGTGCGAGCACCACGTGAGTCCGCCGCCGAACGCCGGCGTCAGCAACGTCGAGCCGGGCTTCACGCGGCCTTCTTCCAATGCGTCGACGAGCGCAACGGGCACGGTGGCCGACGACATGTTGCCGTACTTCTGCACCGTCACGTACACGCGCTCCATCGAGATGCCGCAGTGTTTCGCCACCGACTCGATGATGCGCAGGTTCGCCTGGTGAGGGATCACCAGATCGATCTGCTCGCTCGACATGCCTGCACGCTCCAGCGCGCTCTGCGAGGCTCTCGACATGCCGTGCACGGCGCGCTTGAAGATTTCCTGGCCGTCGAAATCCCAGTACGTGTCCCCGAGCTGCACGCCGATGTTGCCGTAGATCGTGCCCATGCCGCGCACGCGCAGGATCGCACGCGCGTCGGCGTAGCAGCCGAGCTTCTCCGCGATCACCCCTTCGGGCTTGTCGCTCTCCTGCACGACGACTGCAGCTGCGCCGTCGCCAAACAAGACTGCGACGTTGCGATTGCTCCAGTCCATGTACGGCGTGATGCCTTCGACGCCGATCACCAGCGCGTTGCGCACGACGCCGGTGCGGATCATCGCGGTCGCAGTCGACAAGCCGTAGAGGAAGCTCGTGCATGCTGTGTTGATGTCCATTGCCGCGGCTTTGTTCGCACCGATCAGCAACTGAATCGCGGAAGCAGTGTTTGGAACCGTCTCGTCGGCCGAGCAGGTGCCGAGCACGACCAGGTCGATGTCCTTCGGATCCATGCCGGCGCAGGCGAGGGCGCGCATCGACGCGACGTGCGAGAGCGTCGTCATCGGTACGTGCGACACCCGCCGCTCCCGGATGCCGGTGCGGCTCGTGATCCACTCGTCGCTCGTATCCATGAAGCTGGCGAGGCCGGCGTTGTCGAGCACGGCCGGCGGCATGCACTTGCCCCAGCCCGTGATGGCGGCGTATGTCATGGCCGGGAATCATACTCCCGGGCCGGGCGCAGCGGGCTATACTGCCCTGTATCTGAAAAAGAAATGACTATGGGGAAGCAAACCATGCGGACTGTGTTCTGGATGGCGGCGCTCGCCGCCCTGATGGTGGCCGGCTGCGGCAAGCAACCGGCAAAAGTCTCGGCGTCCGACGCGGACTTCCACAAGAAGCTGCAGCTGCAGCTGATCGAAGCGAAGGCCGGCGATGTCATCGAGCTGCCCGCGGGCAAGTGGACCTTCAATCGCTCGCTGAGCCTGAACAAATCGAACGTCACGATCCGCGGTGCGGGCCCCGACAAGACCGTGCTGTCGTTCAAGGGCCAGGTGCAGGGCGCCGAGGGCCTGCTGATCAATGCGACGGAGCACGTCACGATCGAGAATCTCGCGATCGAGGACACCAAGGGCGACGGGCTGAAAGCGAACGGCTGCAAGGACCTCACGATCCGCAACGTGCGCGTCGAGTGGACCGGCGGACCGGACGAGAAAAACGGTGCGTACGGCCTGTACCCGGTGCAATGCGAGCGCGTGCTGATCGAGAAGTCCACCGTGATCGGCGCCTCCGACGCCGGCATCTACGTCGGGCAGTCCTCGCTGATCGTCCTGCGCGACAACCGCGCCGAGTTCAACGTCGCCGGCATCGAGATCGAGAACAGCACGCTCGCCGACGTCTATCGCAACACTGCCACCAACAACACGGGCGGCATCCTCGTCTTCAATCTGCCGGGACTGCCGGTGAAGGACGGACGCAAGACGCGCGTGTACTCCAATCACATTCACGACAACAACACGGACAACTTCGCGCCGAAGGGCAACATCGTCGCGACCGTGCCGACCGGCACCGGCTTCATGGTGCTGGCGAACGACGAAGTCGAGTTCTTCGACAACAAGGTCGAGAACAACCGCACCGCCAACGCGCTGATCCTGTCGTTCGACACCACGGGCAAGCCGGCGAACGACGCCGCGTTCGATCCGTATCCGCAGGACATCTCGATTCACGACAATCATTTCGCGGGCGGCGGCGACAGCCCGGACCAGCTCGAGCTGAAAGCGATGAAGGTCGCGAAGTTCGGCCTCACCGGCAGCCTGCCCGACATCCTGTGGGACGGCGCAGTGGCCAAGGGCATGGACGTTGCCGCCACGAAGATCTGCATTCACGGCAACGGCGACGCGGACTTCGCCAACATCGACTACGCCGGCAAGCTCGAGAAATTCAGCACCGACCTGAAACTGCACGCTTGCGAGCTGCCCGCGCTGCCGCCGGTGAGCTGGCCGGGCCTGGACTCGCCGCCGTCGAGCTGATGATTCGCAGATTCTCCAGGGTCCTGGCGTGTGCACTGCTGGCGCTCGCTGCAAGCGCCTGCCACAAAGCGCCGCGCACTGGCCTGGACTTCGCCGGCGAGTTCCCCGAGCGCCTGAGCGAGTGGCGCTTGCTGGAGCAGCGCGACGGCCAGCTCGTGCCGAACGCAGGCGTCACGCCGTACGATCTCAATTCGCCGCTCTTCAGCGATTACGCGCACAAGTTGCGCACCATCGTGCTGCCGCAGGGGACGAGCGTTCGCTATGGCGATGACGCGTTCGAGTTCCCCGTGGGCACGGTGATCTCGAAAACTTTCTACTACCCGCGCGGCGGCGAGGGCACGGCGGGTCGCATCGCGGTTCGCAAAGTGCTCGCGCAATCGGAAGATCCCGCGCTCGATCTGGCGCAGGTGCGGCTGCTGGAAACGCGGCTGCTCATCAACACAGCGTCCGGCTGGGTGGCGATTCCCTACGTCTGGAATGCCGAGCAGACGGAGGCGACGCTGGCGCTCGCCGGCGACGTGTTGTCGCTGGAGCTCGTCACCGATGAGGGTCGTCAGCCGTTCCCGTACCTCGTGCCTGACTCGAACCAGTGCGCGGGCTGTCACGTGCTCGAGCATCACTCGCAGAGGATCGAGCCGATCGGCATTCGCGCGCGTCACCTGAACAAGAGCTACAGCTACCAGGGCGGCAGCGAGAATCAGCTGCTGCACTGGCAGAAGACCGGATTGCTCACGGGTGCGCCCGAACCTGCGCAGGCGCCGCGCAACGCGCGCTGGGACGATCCCGACGATGGCGATCTCGAAGCGCGGGCTCGCGCGTACCTGGACGTGAACTGCGGCCACTGTCACCGGCCGCGCGGTGCCGCGAGTACGTCGGGCTTGTTGTTGCACGCGCAGGAAACCGACCGCGTGCGGCTCGGCGCCTGCAAGATTCCGATCGCGACCGGTCGCGGCTCCGGCGACGCGCTGTTCGACATCGTGCCGGGCGCGCCGGATCAGTCGATCCTGTTGCACAGGATGCTTTCCACCGAGGCCGACGTCGCGATGCCCGAGCTCGGCCGCTCGCTGGTGCACGCCGAAGGGGTGGGGCTGATTGGCGACTGGATTGCGTCGCTCGGCGGCGGTTGTCCTGCGCCGCGTTAGGGCGCAGACTCGTTTCACGGAAGTCCGCGCCGATGGTGACACGCTCCTCGTTCATCTGGGTGATGACCGGCATTGCTGCCGGTATCGCGGGTGGCTGGCTGTGGAATCGTAACCGCAGCGTCGAGGTTGCTCCGCCGGCCATTACGGAAAACCGCAGCGAGTCGATCCGCTCGCCCTTCACGCAGCGCCACGAGCAGCGCCCCAACTATCTCACGCCGTCGGACGCGAGCCGCGACGACGCACCGGTCCATTCCAGCAGCCGCCCGTCGTCGTCGGAATTCTCCCATCGTCAAAGCGTCTACGAGTCCGCCGCGCGCGCGGATCGCGAGCATCTCGACACGATGATCGCCGAGGCGCGCTCGCTGGCGAATCCGCTCGAGCGTCGCGGCACGCTCGAAATCCTGCTGCTGCGTTACGCGGAACTCGACGCCGACGGCGCGATCGGCCAGGCGCTCGACAACGACCGTGAGCTGGCCGCGCATTTGCTTGGTGTGCTGACTGCCGTCGCGCCGGAAAAAGCGTGGCAACGCGCGCGCGAGGTGGTCAATCCTGCGGAGCGGCTCGCCTATCTCAAGGCGGTCAGCGACGCGTGGGTCGAGCAGGATGGCGAGCGCGTGTTCGCCAGAGTCACCGAGCTGCCGGCTGACTGGCAGCGCACGGAACTGCTGCGATCGGTCGCCGTAGACATCGCGGATCGCGATCCGCGTCTTGCGATCCGCCTCGCGCAGACGCTGACGCCGGACGTGTCGGGCCCGATGGTCGAGCAGATCGCGGCAATGTGGGCGCGCAACAATCCGAGCGAAGCGGCGCGCTGGGTCGAGGGCCTGCCGCGTCAGGAGCAGGGCCGTTACGCGTACCGTGTCGCGGAGCCTTACCTCGCACAGAAGCAGAGCGAAGCGCTCCTGTGGGCGCAACGTCTCGCCGGCTCGCCGCGCAAATATCTGTGGTCGAGCATGCTCGGGCAGCTGGCGAAATACGACCCGGACCAGGCGCTGCAGCTTGCGCAGTCGGCCGAGAGTCCGGCAGCACGCTCGGAAGCCATGGGCAAGGTGCTTGCGATGATCGCGCAGACCAACCCTTCGATGGCGATGACGCAACTGCTGAAGATGCCGCAGAGCGAGATGCGTTCGGAGATTCTCGGCGAAGTGGCCACCAGCGTCGCGTCGCTGTCGTCGACCGCGGCGCTCGACTGGCTCAATGACATCAACGACAAGTCGATGCGAACCCAGGCGGCGCAATCGCTCGGCTACGCGCTGGCGCGGCGCGATGCCGATGTTGCCGCGGACATGGTCGATCGCGTCCCGAAGGAGGCGCGGGCGAGCTGGATCACGTCGGTCGCGCTGGCATACGCGGATGCGGACTTCGAGAAGGGCAAGCAGTGGGTCCGCAGGTACGCCAACGAGTCGGGCGACGCTGCGTTTCAGTTCGCACGCCTCGTCGCGTCGCGCAGTCCCGAGCAGGCGGTGCAGCTGGTCGACGGCATCGTGGATGATCGCGAGCGCGATCGGCTGTTGCGCGGCATGCTGCCGCCGTTGGCCGAGCATTCGCCGGCAGTCGCTGCGCGCTGGGCCGAAAGAGTGACGGACGATGAGCAGCGCGAGCGTTCCATCGGCGAAGTTGCGGCGGTCTGGATGCAATACGACGCGCCGGCCGCGCGCAAGTGGATCCTGGGGCTGGATGACGGTCCGGCCAAAGACGCGGCGCTCCAGCAGTTGGTCATCCGCGGCGGCGGCACCTCGGTCGACGACGTGACGCCGCTCATCAACCAGATCCAGACGCCCGAGCGTCGCTCGCATGCGGTGTTGATGGCTGCGATGCAGCTTTCGCAGAGCGACATGGAAGGCGCGCGCACGCTGCTGCGGCGCTATCCGCTCGATCCTGCGCGGCAGCGGCAGTTCGAGGATTTCGTGCAACGGCGGAACAAGGGTCAGTGACGCCGTTGCAGTTCCAAGGTCTGTTGAACGTGCGCGAGTTGGGCGGTCATCCGACGCTCGACGGCGCCACGACGCGCTTGCATTCGCTGCTGCGCGCGGACGATCTCGTGCAACTCACGCCGCAGGGCGTGCAAGCGCTCGCGAACTTTGGCGTGCGCACCGTGGTCGATTTGCGCTGGCCCGGCGAGATCGCGGCGCGACCGCATCCGATCGCGCTCGGCGAGCGCAAGGTTCGCTATCACAGCATCTCGCTGCTCGCGGGCGACGAGATGGAGTGGGCCTCGTTGTCCGGCGAGTGCACCAAGGAAATGTGGAAGTGCGCAGTGCTCGAGCACACGCGTCCGCAGCTGAAGGCCGTCCTCGAGATCATCGCCGGTGCTGCCGCCGAGCCGTTGTTGTTCCATTGCGTCGCGGGCAAAGATCGCACCGGATTGATCGCGGCGTTGCTGCTGGCGCTCGCCGACGTCGAGCCCGATGCGATTGCTGCCGACTACGCAGCGAGCACCGCGCTGCTAGCTGAAGCCTACCTGCAGCGCTACACGAATCTCGATCGCGCGGAAATCATGGAAGCGCTGCGCTGCCCGGAGGAGGGCGTGCACAACATGCTCGCGTACCTTGCGCAATACGGAGGCGCCGCAGGTTATCTGCGCGCTATCGGGTTGAGTGGTCCGACGATCGAAAGGCTGCGCGCGCGCTTGCGCTAGCCGTGATTCTTGGCAATGCCGTTGCGCCGCGTGAGCGGCCTCACTCCTTCGGCCTTCTCGATTGCAGCCAGCGCAGCTGCATGACGCTCGCCGCGCAAGCCAGGCAACGCTTCCTTCAACGCTGCATACAATTCGGGAGCACAAGCGATGAGGCGCGCATTCGCTTCGGAGGATGAGTCGTCGGGCCCGAGACCCATGTGACACAGCGCGATGTGCCACACGACTCCGTCGACCACTGCGTCGACGCAGGGCTCGGAGGGATACCTGGGGTCGGTGCCGACGATCCACGGTCCTGGTGTGTGACTGCTCATAGCGACCTCTAGGCATCGGGCCGGCCAGAACTTTCGACCGCCCGCCTGAATTAGACCGCCCGACCGTGGGTCCTCAGCCCCCTGACTTCGCGTAGCATTGCGTGCAAAAGCTGCCCGCGAGCAGCGGGGAATACGCGATCGATGTTACATCGTCCGATATATTTGAGCAGTGCACCGAACGGTGTAGCTGCTTGCCGGTTTGTCGCATGACAGGAGAACTTAGAATGATTCGAGCTGCGGTACTGATCGTTGCGCTGGTCGCGCCAGCCGCGTTTGCGGCGCAACCCAGCTGGATCGAAGAGAGCAACAGGAACGCGCAGATCCTGCTCGACGTCATGGCGCGCTACAACGCGGAGAGCGCCGCGACGTTCGGCGTCGACGGGCACGACAGCGAGATCTTCGATCTCAAGCCGCAGTTCTCCGAGCGCCAGGAGGCGGACCTCGGCAAGGCGATCGCGCAGCTCGAGCAGTTGCGCGGCAGCGCCGGCGATCCGCTCGTGCGGCGCGATCTCGACATCCTCATCGGCGCGGCGCGCGACCAGAAGCACTCGCTGGAATTGAATCGACAACTGACGCTGCCGTTCTTCGACGTCGGCCAGGCGGTGTTCAGCGGCTTCCAGAATCTGCTCGACGCGCGCGTGCCCAAGGAGCGGCAGAAGGCGGCGCTGACGCGTCTGCATCTCTACGCCGGCGCGGAGCGCGGCTCCGAGCCGATCACCACGCTCGCGCGCAAGCGCTACGAAGAGCAGGCGGTCGACCCGAAGCTCATCGGCCCCTGGACGGTCGAGGCCAAACAATACCTCGATAACCAGCCGCGCTATCTCGACGGCATCCAGAAGCTGCTGGAAGACAGCGGCCTGAAGGGCTGGCAGAAGGACATGCGGGCGTTGCGCAAGCAGTTCGATGAATACAGTCAGTGGGCCAACCAGACTGTGATGCCGCGTGCTCGCAAGACGAGCCAGCTGCCCGCCGAACTGTACGCAGACAATCTCAAGCGCTTCGGCGTGCAGATGGATCCTCGCGAGATCATGGCCCGCGCGCTCGCGAGCTATCAGCAGACACGCAGCGAGATCGAGCCACTGGCGCGGCGCATCGCCGAAGAGCACAAGTGGGAGAAGACGGACTATCGCAGCGTGATCCGCGAGCTCAAGAAGCAGCGCATCCCGGACGACCAGCTGCTGCAGCTGTACACCGGACGGCTGGAGCAGATCGAAGCGATCATCCGCAAGCAGGGCCTCGTGACGCTGCCGAATCGCAAAGCCGCGATCCGGCTCGCGACGGAGGCGGAATCCGCCGCCAGTCCCGCGCCGCACATCGATCCGCCGCGCCTGATCGGCAACACCGGCGAGCCCGCCGAGTTCGTGCTGCCGACGAGTAATCCGAACGCTGCGCCCGGCACCGTGATGGACGACTTCAACTACGACGCAATCGCCTGGACTCTCACGGCACACGAAGCGCGGCCCGGTCACGAGCTGCAGTTCGCGAGCATGCTGGAACAGGGCGTTTCGACAGCGCGCGTCATCTTCGCGCTCAATAGCGCGAACGTCGAAGGCTGGGCGTTGTACGCCGAGGCCGTTCTCAAGCAATACCTGCCGCCCGAAGGCCAGCTCGGCGCGTTGCAGATGCGCATGATGCGCGAGGCGCGTGCGTTCCTCGATCCGATGCTGAACCTCGGCATGATCGAGCCCGACGCCGCCAAGCGTTTCCTGATGGAAGAGGTGATGCTGTCAGAGCCGATGGCGAAACAGGAAGTCGATCGCTACACGTTCCAGGCGCCGGGGCAGGCCACCGCTTACTTCTACGGCTACTCGCGGCTGAACGCCACGCGCACGCGTCTGGAGCTGGCGCTCGCAGGCAAGTTCGACGAGCATCGCTATCACGATTTCATCGTGGCGCAGGGCCCGCTGCCGTTCGACCTGCTGGAGCAGTCCGTGGACGAGGAGTTCCTCAAGGCAGCGCGTACGCAATGATGTGACCGCCGAGCGGATCGGGCGGCGACTTGTCGTCCGACTCCGCCATGCCGAACCGGCCCGCACCAGGCACCGTGATCACGACGATCTGCCGCTTCGTGCGTGGCGAGAGGTAGCTCATCGGCGTCGCCTGCGCCGGCGCCGGCAGATACTCGCGCCACAGCTCGTCACCCGTGTTCACGTCGAACGCGCGGAAGTAGCGATCCATCCCGCCGCCGAAGAAGATCAGTCCGCCATGCGTGACGATCGAGCCCGCGGCGAGCGGCACGCCCATCGGCAGGCGCACGCCGATCCTCTTGCCCAGCGGTCCGCTCTCGTTGGTCGTGCCGAGCCGCTTGTTCCACACGACCTGCCGCGTCTGCAGATCGATGACCGCGATGCGTCCGTACGGCGGACGCATGCACGGCACCTGCAGCGGCGACATGAACATGCTGATGTCGGCGGCGTACGGCGTGCCGAGCTGCAGGTAGCGCTTCATTTCTTTCGGCACTTGATCGCGTGGAATCAGCGCGAGGCGGCTGCCCATCAGCAGCGGTGTCGCGACCAGCAGCTGGCGATCTTCGTCGACGGCGACGCCGCCCCAGTTGAAGCCTCCGGCGTTGCCGGGAAACACGAACGTGCCTTCGAGCGATGGCGGCGTGAAGGGACCTTCATAGCGCATGCGGCGAAACTCGCGGCGGCACCCCATCTGGTCGAACGGCGTGAGACCCCACATGTCCGCTTCGCTCACGTCGGGCCGGAAGCGCGGCATGCCGGTCGAGAACGGTTGCGTCTTCGACAGCCACTCGTACTCGACTGCGCCTTGCGGCACCGGCAGTTCCTCGACGTTCGCGAGCGGCGTGCCGCTGCGCCGATCGAGCAGGAACAGCTCGCCGCGCTTCGTCGGCTGCACCAGCGCGGGCAACACGCTGCCGTCGGCCTGCGGCAAATCGACGAGCGTGGGCTGCGATGGAACGTCGTAGTCCCAGATGTCGTGATGCACGGTCTGGAAGCTCCAGCGCACGGAGCCGTCGGCGACGTCGAGCGCGACGATCGAGCTTGCGTACTTCTCCGCGGCGTCGGTGCGATGCGCGCCGAAAAAGTCCGGCGTGCTGTTGCCGGTCGGCGCGTAGATCAGCCCGAGCTGGTCGTCGTAGCTCATCAGCGTCCAGACGTTCGGCGTGCTGCGTGTGTACTGCTCGCCGGCGGCGGGCTCGGTATTGACGCCGGGCCGTCCCATGTCCCAGGCCCACGCGAACTTGCCGGTGATCGCGTCGTAAGCGCGCACGACGCCCGAAGGCTCGTTGACTTCGAAGTTGTCCGCGACGCGCGTGCCGACAATTGCGAGATTGCGTGCGATCAGCGGCGGCGTCGTGACGAGATAGATGTTCGGCTTCGCCTCGCCGATGCCTTGCATCAGGTCGACTTCGCCTGCGTTGCCGAAGCCGGCGCAGCGCTCTCCGGTTTGCGCATCGACCGCCATGAGTCGCGCGTCCGTCGTACCCATGATGATGCGTGACGGACAATCGCCGCTGTAGCCGTCGGGCGCGTGGTAGTAGCTGACGCCGCGGCACGTGCCGTTGAAGCCGGCCGGCGAGATCTTCATCTGCGGATCGAACTCCCAACGCTTCTCGCCGCTCTCGGCGTCGAGCGCGACGACGACGTTCATCGCCGTGCACACGTACAGCAGCTCGCCGATCTGCAGAGGTGTCGCCTTGAATTGCCCGGTGCGGCCGGTGCGGTAGTGCCAGATCTCCTTCAGGCCGCCGACGTTCGATGCGTCGATCTGGTCCAGACGTGTGTAACGAGTGCCATGCGTCGTGTTGCCGTAGTGGTGCCATTCGCCGGCAGCTTCCGACGCAGGCGCCGGCGCTTTCGCCGAGTATCGCGTGGGCAGTTCGTTCGCGCTGTTGCGCGAGCCGGCGATGACGATCGCAACGACTGCAAGCGCACTCGCGACCGCAATCCAGCGGCTGCGCGCAGTGCCCAACAAGCAGAACCCGAGAACGCTGAGAAATCCCAGTCGCGGCACGAGCGCCCACGGATCGGTGCCGACTTCATAGAACGACCAAAGCAGCGTCGCGGCGAGCAACCCGCCGTAAATATGCGAGCCGAGCTTGTTGCCGCGCCAGAGCAGAATCGCCGACGCGAGCAGCGCGACACCCGCAAGCACGTAGTAGAAGGATCCGCCGACCGCGACCAGCCGCACACCGCCGTACAGGAACGCAATCGCCACGACCAGCACGATCGCAGCGAAAATGCGCGGCCGCCGGCGCATCATTTCGCCTTCGGCCGGAATGCGAGCAGCACGTTGCCCGGTGCCTGGTTGAACTGACCGTAGCCGGAGCCGACGAACAGCATGCCCGCGCCCGCGAATACCGACTGACTCTCGATGCTGCCGCCTTTGCCTTCGATGCCGTTCAACGTCGGGAAGTCGCGCAGCGTGTCGTATTGCCAGACGATGTCGCCGCTCGCCGCGTCGTAGATGTACAAGCGGCCGTCGAGCGCGCCTGCGACGACGGATTTGTCGATGACCAGCGGCGCCGCCGACAGGCCGTAGCGTTCGTTGCAGAGTGGGAAGCGCTGCTGACGTCCGTTGCCGCAATCAGGCTGCACGGGTTTGCTCCACAGCACCTTGCCGGTTTCGATCTCGACAGCATTCATCGCCGGCTGCGGCACGTAGCCGGCGACCGGCAGATGCGGATCGTTGATCGGTGCGAACACGCGCTCGTCATCGATCGCCAGGCCCCAGTGAATCCCGCCGAGCGGCGTGCCCATGCCGAACGTCCGGCGCCACAACACTTTGCCGTTTGCGTCCGGATCGAGGCCCCACAGATCGCCGGATTTCTGGCCGGCGAGCAGGATGTCGCGCCCGTCGCGACGCTTGCCGACCACGACGCCGGCGCCGAAGTCGTAATCCTTCAACACGCTGTCGCCGGCGCTCGGACAGTTCGGACCGGACTTCGCCGGATCGAACTGGCAGCCGAGATGCCAGACGTCACGCGCCAGCGCCTGGAAACTCCACTTCAATTCGCCGCTGGCGAGATCGATCGCCAGCACGGCATCGCTGGTGTTGGTCGCAGGCAGCGAGGTTGCTTGTCCCGAGCCGGCGTACACGAGGCTGCGCTTCGCATCGACGGCGGGAGTCGACCAGATCGGCGCGCCGGACGGACCGCGCTGCTTCACGCCGGTCGAGCTCACTTTGCCGGTGTACTTCGCGTCTTCCATCGTGTGCGCGGTCCACAGCTTCTGGCCCGTGCTCGCGTCGAGCGCGACGACGTCGCCATGTCCCTCGCAACACTCGTACTTCGGATCGGCGCCGCGTCCGACGCCGGAGGCGGAAACCGGCACGATGATGCGATTGCCCATGAGCACGGGTGCGCCCGTGATGCCGCCGAATGACTCGTGGCGGGCGTCGACCTTCCAGATCTGCGTGCCGGTCTTCGGATCGACGCTGTAGACGGTGCCGCGCGCATCGCCGAAGACAAGTGCCATCCGCCCGCCGCCGATGTCGCCGTATGACATCGAAGAGCGCAGCGGGCCGCCCGCGTCATAGGCCCACTTCACGCATGCCGTACGCGTATCGAGTGCGAGCACTTTGCCGGTCTGCACCGGCGCGTAGAACATCGTGGAGCCGACGATCACAGCGGACGTGCGCAAACCCGATGTCTTCGGAAATGCGATTGCCCACGCGAGCTCGAGAGTGCGCAGATCGGCGCTCGTCAGGCCCGACTGCTGTGCGCTCAAGTGCCGGCTGTTGCGCGCATCGACGCCGACCATCGACATTGCGACCGGCTGGCTCAGATCGACGGCGCGCTGGTCCGGCTTGCACATCATCCCCGATACCCACTCGGCGCCGCCGGTGTCGGTGGCGGCCAGGTAGCCGAGCAACTGCTCGAATTGCTCGCGGGGCACGGCCGAGCCCTGTTGCCGCATGATTCCTTCGGTGAGCGCGAAGCGCAGCGTCTGTGCGCTCTGCTGCTGCAACGCTGAGAGTGCTGGCGCGCGCGTCGCTGGCTGATTGTGGCAGGCAGCGCAGTACTGCTCGTACACGGCTTTGCCCGGATGATCCGCGCGCAGCTCCTGGGCAGACGCGATGTGCAGCGAACACGCCAAGGCGACCAAAGCGGCGCAGGCCGCGCGGGCCGGGAATCCCCTGTGCATCGAGAAGCTCTTCTGTGACTGGCTCGTGCGCCCGTGTTTACCGCAACGGACGCAGCAGCGACGTCAAGAAGCGTCAGCGGCGAGCTGCTCTTCGATCGCCTTTTCCAGTTCCGCTGCGCGCGCCGCACCGACGTGCATTTCACCGATCGCGCGGGCAGCGATGCGGCCGCGCTTGTCGATCACATAGAACGCGGGCCAGTACTGATTCTTCATCGCGTTCCAGTACGAGTAGTCGCCGTCCACCATGACCGGGTTGGTGATGCGTTGCTCGGTCACCGCGGCGCGCACGTTCGCGATCGCGCGCTCGTCCGGCAACTCGGGCGTGTGCACGCTGACAATGACGAAATCCTTGTCGGCATAGCGCTGCTGGATCGCGTGCAGCCAGGGTTGGGTGCGCCGGCAGTTGACGCATTCGAACGCCCAGAACTCGACCAGCACGACCTTGCCGCGCAGCTGGCCGAGGCGCAGCGGTTTCGAGTTCAGCCAGTCTGCCTGGCTCGTATGCGTGAACTCCGGGGCTTTGGGGGCGGCCTGCGCGGCCGCGGGCAGGACGAAGACGAGGGCGAGGGCTGCGGCGAAAGCGGGGATTTTCATGGGTCGCAGAATGCACCAGGGGGCGTGTCCTGGGCGAGCCGGGCCCGCCGGATGCAGCACGGGCGGCCGGCGCATTCGCGGGTCAGGCCGGGTCCAGGCGTGTCTGCGAGGGCCGACGGAACCGGCCTTCAGGTTCCGCCGTAGTGAGCGGCAACTCCCAGCAAGTTATGCTTCGCGCCCATGAAAACTTCGCTCTTTCCGCTCACCCTGTCCGCCCTGCTGCTGGGCGGGGTCGCGCATGCCGAGGACGGCCACAGCACGCTGCGCGTGCATTGGTCCAAGTCCTCCGAAACCGACCTGGTGACGGTCGTGGTCGGCGACTTCCAGCGCTCGCCCGAGAACAATTACCTGATCGGCGCTACCTGGGGCCACGACCTCAGCGACACGCTGTTCGGCCTGCCGATCCCGATGACCTGGCACGTCGGCGTGCAATGGTTCAACGAACGGGGCCTGCAGGAGGACGGCTATGGCGCGACCACGTTCATCAAGGCGCACCATCGCCTGCGCGTGCCGTGGACGCAGAAGCACATCGACCTCGGCCTCGGCGAGGGCCTGAGCTACGTCGATCGCATTCCGCTGAGCGAGCAGCGCGACTTCGCCAAGAAGGGCGAGGGCATCCACTCCGAGAAGCTGATGAACTACCTGGAGTGGACCATCGACGTGCCGCTGCGTCAGTTCGACTCGCTCGCGCCGCTGTTCAGCAACGGCGGCATCGAGGACATGTCGGTGGGCTTCATCGTCTGGCACCGCTCCAGCATCTTCGGCGTCTTCGCCGAGACCAAGGGCGGCGTGAACTTCATGGGCTTCGGCTTCGAAGCGAAGTTCTAGGCGCCTCGCCAAAACGGCGCAGACCGAAGTCTTCCCCGGCGCTCGCGCGCCGGCTCGGACTCCGACCTGCGCCGCCACCGCCGGTCAGTTCACCGTTTTGGTGGCTGTATTCGAACCAGTGCTCTCGACTCCCGCCGTCGTGTACGCGCGCACGTTGAAGTACCACGTGCCCGATGCCAGGCCGTCGACGACGTAGCGGGCGATACCCGGATTGGCCACTGTGACCTTCTGGTTCATCGCGCCCGAGCTCGTGCCGTAGTAGATGCGGTAGCCGGCGAGATTCGTCAGCGTCGTGCCGTTCGAGTTCTGCGTCGGCGGCGTCCAGCTCAGCGTCGCGGAGCCATTGCCAGTCGAGCCTGACGAGACCGTGATCGCGTAAGCCGGCAGCGATGCGCTGCCGCCTTTGTTGTCGCTCACCTTGATCACGATGTTCGAAAACACGCCCGTCTGCGCGCTGCTCGGCGTGCCGGAGAGCTTGCCCGTAGTCGTGCTGAACGTGGCCCATGCAGGCTTGTTCGTGATGCTGAACGCCAGCGTGTCGCCATTCGCGTCCTTCGCCGTCGGCGTGAACGAGTAGAGGTTCCCCGCGACCGCGGACTTCGGCGGCGTACCGCTGATCGTCGGTGCGGAATTGCCCGTCCCCGAGCTGACAGTGAGCGAGTAGGGCGGGAGCGACGCGCTCATGCCCTTGCTGTCGATCGCGATGATGATGATGTTCGACCACGTGCCCGTGTTGGTGCTGGCCGGCGTGCCGGAGAGACGGCCGGATGCGGTGTTGAACACCAGCCACGCCGGCTTGTTCACGACGGAGAAGTGCAACGCATCGCCGTTCGGATCCGAGGCCGTCGGCAGGAAGTTGTACGCGACGCCGACCTTGCCGGTCGTCGGCGGCGTGCCGGAAATCTTCGGCGGTTTATTGGTGCTGGTCGCCTTGACGCTGATCGAGAACGCGGGCAGCGCCACCGTCGTCTTGCCGTCGCTCACCTTGATGATGATGTTGCTGTATGTGCCGACGTTGGCGCTGGTCGGCACCTGCGACAGGCGGCCGCTCGTGGTGTTGAACACCAGCCAGGCCGGCTTGTTCACGATCGAGAACTTGAGCGGGTCGCCATCCGCATCGGTGGCGGTCGCCACGAAGTTGTACCAGTAGCCGACCGTGGCAGTGGTCGGAGGCGTGCCGGATATCTTGGGAGCGCTGTTGGCGGCGTGGGCGACGACGGGACCGAGAGCGAGACCGAAGACGGAAAGAATCAAAGCAGCAGCGCGCGAGCGCAGCGCGCGCGCGGGCGAGAAATACATCGACATGAAGCTCCCCATAGAGAGGCGAGAAAAGGCGCTGCGCACGCCCCTTCAGACGACGCAGCTCGCACCCGCACGCTTATCTTCCGTTCCGCCTGACTCGATCCTGGTCGGCCATCGCACGCATGGAGCTTGCCGATGCGACGGAGTTAAGTTGTGAGGCGGGGCGCAGTTAACAAAAGGTTCGTCGCGCGCGCAAAATGTCTGCTCGGTCAGACACTGTCGCCGTCATGCGGCACGCAAACTTCTTACACAATAACCCTTGATAATCGTTGCGCTTTGCTTGTAGAGAGGTGTGTGAATTGCCTTGCGCGGACCGCTGCGCGTGGTTCGTTCACTGACTTGCAGCCATACTCCAAAGAAAAAGAGGCCTCGCATCCATGTCGCTTTTACGCTCGCTCTTCGCGTGCAGCACCGCACTTGTGTGTGCAACGGCGGTCGCCGCTCCCGTCAACGAGCGCCGCATGCTGAACGCTGCAGAAAATCGCGCAGATTGGCTGAGTCACGGCCGCACATACGACGAGCAACGCTTCAGTCCGCTCGCTGCGATCGATCAGAGCACGGTGAAAAATCTGCAGCTCGCGTGGTACTTCGATCTCGACACGAAGCGCGGGCAGGAAGCGACGCCGCTGGTCGTCGACGGCACGATGTACGTCACCTCGGCGTGGAGCAAAGTGTTCGCGCTCGACGCGCGCACCGGCAAAGAAAAGTGGCGCTTCGATCCGCACGTGATCGGGGACAAGGCGATCGATGCCTGTTGCGACGTCGTGAACCGCGGCGTCGCGGCCTGGGGCCGCAGCGTGTTCGTCGGCACGCTCGACGGGCGGCTGATCGCGCTCGACATGCATAGCGGCAAGCCGCTGTGGTCCGTGCAGACCACGGACCCGAAGCAGCGCTACACGATCACCGGCGCACCGCGCGTCATCAAGGGCAAGGTCATCATCGGTAACGGCGGCGGCGAGATGGGCGTGCGCGGCTACGTCTCGGCGTACGACGCGATCACCGGCAAGATGATCTGGCGCTTTTATACCGTGCCCGGCAATCCCAAAGACGGCTTCGAGAATCCGCTGCTGGAGCGCGCTGCGAAGACGTGGCACGGCGAGTGGTGGAAGTACGGCGGCGGCGGCACCGTCTGGGATTCGATGGCGTACGACCCGCAGCTCGACATCCTGTACGTCGGCGTCGGCAACGGCAGTCCCTGGAACCATCGCATCCGCTCGAACGGCGAGGGCGACAACCTGTTCCTGTCTTCGATCCTGGCGCTGAAGCCCGATACCGGCGAGTACGTGTGGCATTTCCAGAGCACGCCGGCCGAATCGTGGGATTACACGGCCACGCAGCCGCTCATCCTTGCCGACCTGACGATCGACGGCGCGTCGCGCAAGGTCGTGATGCAGGCGCCGAAGAACGGCTTTTTCTACGTGCTCGATCGCGTCACGGGCGAGTTCATTTCCGCGAAGAACTACGTCAACGTCACCTGGACGAGCGGGCTCGATCCGAAGACCGGGCGGCCGGCGATGATTCCGGAGGCGCGCTATCTGCGCGAGCCCGCGATGGTGGCGCCCGGTCCGGTCGGCGCCCACAACTGGTATCCCATGTCGTTCAGTCCGCTCACCGGACTGGTGTACATCCCGGCGCTGGAAACGGCGAGCTACTACGAGCACGACGCGAAGTTCGAGTTTCGCGATCGCACGTGGAACACCGGCGTGGTGCGCACGAGCGATCCAGCCAACGCGAAGACAGTCGCGGATGCCGCGAAGAGCACCGCCGGTGCATTCCTGATCGCGTGGGACCCGGTGCAGCAGCGCGAGGTATGGCGCGTGGGTTATGCGCGCGGCGGCAATGGCGGCACGCTGGCAACGGGCGGCAAGCTCGTGTTCGAGGGCTCGGTCGACGGTCATCTCAACGCGTATGCAGCGGACACGGGCGCCAAGCTGTGGTCGTTCGATGCGCAGAACGCGATCATGGGCGGACCGATCACGTTCGAGCTCGACGGCGAGCAGTACATCGCGACGCTCGCGGGTCTCGGCGGCGTCGCCATGAGCGGTGCTCTCGCGGGCGGCGGTCAGGAGCGCAGCGAATACGGCCGCGTCGTCGCATTCAAGATCGGCGGCAAGGCCGAGTTGCCGCCGCTGCAAACGCAAGTCGCGCGCGTGATCCCGGATCTGCGCCGCGCGAATGCGACGGGCGATGTGGAAGCGGGTCAGCGCAACTACGATCGCGTCTGCGCGGCATGCCACGGAGCGAACGCGCGCAGCGTTACTTCGGTGCCGGATCTGCGCTACTCGCCCGCGATTGCCGATGCGGCGACGTTCAAGTCGATCGTGCTGGACGGCGCGCGCGCGGAGAAGGGAATGGTGGGATTCGCTTCGGTACTGACGCCGGCGGATGCGGAAGCCGTGCGCGCCTGGCTGGTGCACATGGCGCTGGCCGCGGAGGAGGCGAGGTGAGGGTCAGGCCAGTCGCCCGACCCCCACCTGCATCGTTACAGATCAGAAGCGATACAACCCGCTGAGGGAGATCATGTTGGCATCGCCCCCATCGACGTTGATCATCTCGTACTCGGCGCGCGCCTCGAACTGACCGAAGCTGAGCGCCGCACCGGCGCCGTACATCAGGTCGGACTCGCTTTCGCTGGAGCTGCCGCTGCCGACACCGACGATGTCGACGTGCGCGTCGATGTCGTACGACGCATAGCCGATCTTGCCGAACAGCGTGAACATGTCCGTGACCGGCAGCATGCCGACCGCCGAAGCGGCGAGGCCCGACACGCCGACATCGAAGTTCACGGTGTCGCCGAAGTCGTCGAAGGAGCCGCTGGCCTCGCCGAAATCGAAGTACGTCGCTTCGACCGCGAAGTACTGATTGAAGCTGTAGCCGCCGAACACCTTGAAGCCCGTGTCGCTGTCATCGAAGTCGATGTCGTCGAACCCGTCGTCGTCGATCTTCGTCGAGCCGAACCCCGCGCCCATGTAGAAGCCCGGCTGTACGTCGGCCCGCGCGGCCATCGAGGCCGTCAGGGCGAGCGCGGCCAGCGCGCTCAATCCAAGACGCTTGTACATTGCAAACTCCTTGTGACTTTCTGCAACGCCCAGGTGCGTTACGGGGCCGGATTATGCTCAGGCTCCTGCAACGGCTCCTGAACAACCCGCCAAAAGCCATTGCCAGATCAATGGAAATGAGAGCCGCGTCACATGCGCCGGGCGCGGTTCCGGGAGGCGGTATCAGAACCGGTACAGGCCGCTGACGCCCAGCATGTAGAACTCGCCGTCGCTGATATCGATGCTTTCGAACTCGATGCGCAGGCCCCAGTGTCCGGCGAATGTGAGCTCGCCGCCGGCGGCGTAGCTGAGATCGGACTGGTGGTCGCGCTGCGAGTCGAAGCCGAAGCTGACTTCCGAGTCGTACGAGGCAACGCCGAGTTTCGCGAACAGCGAGAAGGCGTCGCTCACCGGCACTCGGCCGACCGCCGAGGCGACGAAGCCATCGAGCCCGAACTCCAGGTCGAACCCGAACACGTCGTCGGTCAGCACGCCGCTGTCGAAGTACGCGGCCTCGACCGCGAAGTAGCGGCTGAAGTTGTAGCCTCCGAAGACCTTGTAGCCGATGTCGTTCGCTTCGACCTCGAGATCCTCGTCGCCGAGCTTGATGTGGCTGTTGCCGCCGCCGATGCCCGCATAGAAGCCCGGCTGGATCTCGGCCCGGACACTCATTGCGGACAGCAGGGCGACGCTTGCGAGTACGGTTGCCGTTGCACGCGTGGACATGGACGAACCTGCCTTGGTATCGGAAACTGCGCGCTTACGAGAACGCTACGAGGAGTTGCCGATGCTGCGCCTTACCGCACTGGTCGCCGGTTTGCTATTGGCCTGCGCCGCGCTCGCGCAGGATGCCAGTCAGACGCGCTACGCCGTTTTGATCATGGAGAAGCCCGCGGGCCTGGAGACTAGCACGGTCGCTGCCGACGGCACCCGCAGCCTCAGCTACGAGTTCAACGATCGAGGCCGCGGTCCGAAGCTGACGGCGCGCGTGCGCCTGGACGCCGCGGGCGTGCCGGCGCTGATGGAGATCGATGGTGTCGATTACCTCAAGGCGCCGGTCTCGGAGCGCTTCTCGGCCGCGAACGGCGTGGCGCGCTGGAAGAACGTCTCCGAGGCGGGCGAGCTGAAGATCGCGGCGCCCGGCTTCTACATCAGTACGCAGGGCTTGCCCGAGGAACTCGGCTGGCTCGCGAGCGCCTTGTTGAAGGCGCCGGGCCAGCGCCTCGCGCTGCTGCCCGCGGGCGAGGCGACCATCAAGCGCGCCGACGAGCTCACGATCGGCGAAGGCGCCTCGCGCAAACGCGTCACCGCGTATGAGATCGAAGGGCTCGGCTTCTCACCGAGCACCGTGTGGCTGGACGACAAGCAGAACCTGTTCGCGTCGGTCGACCGGTTCTACTCCGTCGTGCGCGAGGGCTTCGAGGCGAGCGTGCCGAAGCTGCTGGAGAAGCAGGAAGCGCTGGCCGGCAAGCGCAGCGGCGAGCTGGCGCGCACGCTGACGCGCAAGCCGCTCATGCCGGTCGCGCTGACCAACGCGAATGTGTTCGACGCCGCGACCGGCAAATCGCTGCCGGGCACCACGGTCGTGATCGAAGGCAATCGCATTCGCGCAGTCGGCAAGGACGGCTCCGTCGCGATCCCTTCGCAGGCGCAGAAGATCGATGTGGGCGGCAAGGCGCTGCTGCCCGGTTTGTGGGACATGCACGTGCACCTGTCGCCGAACGACGGCCTGCTGCACCTGGCAGCTGGCGTGACCTCGGTGCGCGATCTCGCCAACGACAACGACGCGCTGCAGAAGATGAAGCGCGACTTCGATGCGGGTACCGAGATCGGCCCGCGCGTCACGATGCGCGGCTTCATGGACGGCCGCGGTCCGTACGCAGGTCCGACCAAGGTGTTCGTCGACACCGAGGCCGAAGCACGGACCGCGATCGACTACTACGCCAAGCACGGCTACGACGGCGTCAAGGTCTACAGCTCGCTCAAGCCCGAGCTGGTGCCGTTCATCACCAAGCTCGCGCACGAGAAAGGGCTGCGCGTCAGCGGCCACGTGCCGGCGAACATGACCGCGCGGCAATTCGTCGAAGCCGGTGCCGACGAGATCCAGCACATCAACATGCTGTTCCTGAATTTCTTCGACGACGTGAAGGACACGCGCACGCCGCAGCGCTTCATCGCGGTGGCGGAGCGCGGCGCGGGGCTCGATCTGAATTCGCCGCGCGTGCGCTCGTTCGTGCAGCTGCTGAAGGATCACAACACCGTGATCGATCCGACGCTGACGGCGTTCGAAACGCTGTTCACGGATCGCCCGGGCAAGATTTCGACGAGCTTTGCCGCCGTCGCCGATCGCATGCCGCCGCAGGTGCGGCGCAACTTCCTCGCCGGCGGTCTGCCCGTGCCCGAAGGCAAGGACGCGCTGTATCACGAGTCGCAGCTCGCGACGCTGCGCATGACGAAACTGCTGTACGACTCGGGCATCACGATCGTTGCCGGCACCGACGACCTGCCGGGCTTCACTCTGCATCGCGAGCTCGAGCTGTACGCGAAAGCGGGCATCAGTCCGCCGGAAGTGCTGCGAATCGCGACGCTCGGCGCCGCGCGCGTCGCGAAGCGGGACCAGGAGCTCGGCTCGATCGCGCCGGGCAAGCTCGCGGATCTCGTGCTCGTGGATGGCGATCCGGCGAAGAACATCAGCGACATTCGTCGACCGACGCTCGTCATCAAAGATGGTGCTTTTTACGAGCCCGCCGCTTTGTACAAAGCGCTCGGCATCAAGCCGTAGGCGGCGTCCGTCATCAGGAACCAACTCCCCGGCGACTCGTTTCTTGAAGCAAGCGAGTCGTTTCGGAGGAGCTGAGTTCCATGGTGAAAAAACGAGTTGGATTGACGATTGCGGCGCTGGCCGCTGTTGGCCTCGCAGGCTGTGCGACGACGCAGGGCAATCTGGAAAGCTCTGCTGAGCGTCTCGAGCGCAGCGCTGAACACTTGCGCGCCGACGCGCGCGACGATGGATCGAGCGCCTACTACCGCGACGCACAACAGTTCGCCGAAGAAGCGCGCGACTTCCGCCGCACGCTCGACGAGCGCCATGCGGATCGCGACGACGTGAAGGACGCGTTCCGCGATCTATCCGGCCGCTATCACGCGTTGCGCGATGAAGTGGAGCGCACGCGCGATCGCGACGCCGACCTCGACTTCAAGCCGGTGACGGAAGCGTACCTCGACGTGGAGCGCGAGATGCGTCGCTACGGCGATCGCGACCGTGTCGCGCGCGACTAGTCAGCGTCTAGATAAACCGCAGTGAGTGCCGGCGAAACGCGCACGCGTTCTCGCCGGCATTTTTTTTCGAGCGCGGCAGGCATTTTTCGCCGCGTTCTTACAAACATTCCTGCCGATATTCCGCAGTCACACTCTGCGGATTTTTTGCCGCGCCGTCCGGGTGTATAAGCCCCGCTCCTCATCACGCATGGGAGACGGCCATGAAGAACGGAGAAGAGTCGAAGGGGCGGAGCGAGGAACCGGCGGCCCCAGAGGACGCGACGAATCCAGCTCGTCGTTCGTTCCTGCAAGCCACCGCGCTCGCTGCAGGAGGCGCGGCGCTTGCGCCGCTGTCGCAGGCCGAAGCGCAATCCGGCGATGCAAACGCGCAGGACCTCGCGTCGCTCAGCGGCGGTCATCACGACGATCTCGCGCACTCGAGCATCGCCGAGCTGCAGGCGCTGATGTCATCGCGCCGACTGAGCTCGCAAGAGCTGCTCGACATTTATCTGCGCAGGATCCAGGTGATCGACAAGGGTCTCGATCTGCGCGCGATCATCCAGCTCAATCCAGATGCGCGTCGCATCGCGCGGCAGCTCGATGAGGAACGGCGGCGCAGCGGGCCGCGCGGACCGTTGCATGGCATTCCGATCCTGCTCAAAGACAACATCGACACCGGCGATCGCCAGCAAACGACTGCGGGCTCGCTCGCGTTGGCAGGTGCGCCAGCGCTCCAGGATGCGACGGTCACGGCGCGGCTGCGCGCTGCGGGCGCTGTGATCATCGGCAAGGCGAACCTGAGCGAGTGGGCCAACTTCCGCGGCAATCAGAGCTCGAGCGGCTGGAGCGGCGTCGGTCGCCAGTGCCGCAACCCGCACATCCTCGATCGCAATCCGTGCGGTTCGAGCTCCGGGTCGGGGGCCGCGACTGCAGCCGCACTGACGGCCGCCGCGCTCGCGACGGAAACCGACGGTTCGATCGTCTGTCCCGCGGGCCAGTGCGGTGTCGCAGGCATCAAGCCGACTGTCGGGCTGACGAGTCGTGCGGGCGTCGTGCCGATCTCGCATACGCAGGACACCGTCGGCGTTCATGGACGCTCGCTTGCGGATTCGGCCGCGGTGCTGGGCGCGCTCACCGGGCCAGACGCGCGCGATCCGCAGACCGCGGCGAGCGCCGGTCATTTCTTCAGGAACTATCGGCAGTTCATCAACCCGGACGGGCTGCGCGGTGCGCGCATCGGCATTGCGCGGCAGTTCACCGGCGTCACGCCCGAGACCGACGCGATCTTCGAGGACGCGGTGCAGGTCATGCGCGACGCGGGGGCGACGACGATCGATATCGAGATCCCGTCGTTCGACGAGTTCAACGCCGATCAGTCCGAGATCATCGTGCTCATCTTCGAGTTCAAGCGCGACCTCAATGCGTACCTCGCGACGCGCTCCGGCGTGCCGGTGAGCTCGCTCGCCGACGTGATCCAGTTCAATCTCGATCACGCCGAGGAGGAGCTGAAGTTCTTCGGCCAGGAGCTGATGGAGCTGGCGGAAGCGGAGATCTTCACCGAAGCCGAGTATCAGCAGGCGCTGATACGCGGGCCGCAACTCGCGGGTCCGCAGGGCATCGATGCGGCGCTGGCTGCGAACAACCTGCACGCGATCGTGGCGCCGACCAACACGCCGGCGTGGCCGACGGACCTGATCAACGGCGACGCGTTCCTGTTCGGCAGCTCGGGTTTCGCGGCGGTCGCGGGATATCCGCTGGTCACGGTGACGATGGGCTTCACGTTCGACCTGCCGGTCGGGATCACGTTCATGGCTTCGGCATGGAGCGAGCCGACGCTGATCCGCCTCGCTTCGGGATTCGAGGCGGCGGCGGACGTGCGGCGGCGTCCGAGGTTCCTGCGCACGTTCAATCCGGACGGCAGGAGTCGGGGTCACAGGCCGAGCAGCGCGATGAGTGCGATGGCAGCACGCGGCGCGAGCAGCGCGATGCAGCGGCATGGAGCGATGCTGGATCCGTTCCTGGTGCCGCGGTTGAGGAGGATGATGAACCTGTAATACGCGAGTCGGTGGCCGGCAGTAGCTCCACTCCGCTACTGCTGCGCCGCCTGCCTCTCCGTGAACAACTCTTCCTGCGACTGCTCTTTCTTCGGCCGCTCCTGCGCGTCTTCGGTGACGTTGCGATAGCGGATCACGCCGAAGATCATCTCGTCCCACGTCTGCTCGCCCCAGGTCACCTCGCGGTTCGCGTCGGGGTTCGCCTTGTTCTGCGTGGAGTTGTCGTACCACTGCGAGTACACGATGCGCGTGCCCGCGGGTATCCGCATCGGCTCGTTCAGCTCGTACGTGCCTTGCCAGTTGAAGTCGTAAGCGGGAATGTTCAGCAGCGTCTGGGTCTTGCCGTCCGGGTAATACGCGACGAAGCGCGACGCCTTGCCGCGATAGTGCGCATGCGGATGCAGCGTGTAGATGATCGCGTCCGCCTTCAGCGTCTGCTCCGCCTGTTCCTCGTGCCACTTCGTGTTCGCGGGAATGTGCAGCTTGCTGTTCGCGAACACGAGGCTGCGGAAATTGAATTTCGGCGCGTCCTTGCGGAAGTACAGCCCCATCTTCGTCTGATCCGAGAGCACTTTGCCGTTGGACGTGTAGTGTGTCTGGAAATGGAAGGTCGCGTGCGCCGGCAGCAGGATTCCCGCTTCCGGCGGCAGCTCGAGCGGCTCGACGCCCGGCACGTAGTTGTTGAGGCTCACTGCGCCCTTGCGCTCGGCGCCGCCGGCGGAGGCGATGATGTGATGCACGACGCTGCGCTGGCCCGGTACCCAATCGATCGCGCGCACCCACACGTCATGATCGAGCGGGTTCTCGACCTTCGTCATCTGGTAGGGAATCGTGCCCGTCGCCGGCACCGTGAACGCCGGCAACTCGACGATCAGGTCGGGCTTGCCGAGCGGCCACTCCGGCCAGTCCTTCTTCTGCGCAAGCAGCGGATCCGCGCCCGGGCCGCGTGGCGCGCCGGCTTCGACCCAGTGAACGAGCGCACGCGCCTGCTCGGTCGAGAGGCCGCGATCGTTGCTGAACACGCTGTAGTGCGGGTCCGCGTGCCACGGCGGCATGCGCTGCGTGCGCACGACTTCGCGGATCATCGGCGCGAAGCCTTTGATCATGTCGTAGTTCGCCATCTGCCACGGGCCGATGCCGCCGTCGCGATGGCAGCTGACGCACTTGTCGATCAGCATCGGTGCGATCGTTTTCTCGTAGGAGATCTGCGCGTGCGCCTGGCGGCGGTCGCGCTCGGGCATCTTGATCGGGCAGCCTGCGACGTCGGCTTTCGCGGTCTTCACTGCTGCGCCGGTGAGCATCGAGTCGAGTGCGGACGGCACTGAGGCAACTCCGCCGCGATACGCGACCTTCCAGCCCTGGGGATTCGCGATCAGCACTTCGCCGTTGCGAGTGATGCCGAGCGACTCGGCGATCAGTTGCGTCTCATCCATCAGGATCGGCATATCGATGCCGGCCTGCTTCGCCTTCCCGGCGAGCGCTTCGCGCGAGCCTTCGTCCGCGAGATTGGAGTCGAGCAGCAGGAACGTCACGCCCTGCGGCTCGTATTTCGCGCGCAGCCCTGCGAGTGCCACGGCAGCCTGCTGCGACGCTTCGCAGCCGGTGCCCTGCGCGAGCAGCACGACCGCTTTCATGTCCGACAAGTAGTAGAGCTCGTGCGACGCGCCCCGCTGATCAGTCAACCGGAAATTGTCGACGGTCTCGGACGAGCTCGAGGCGACGAGCGGCGCCCCCAGGCCGAGGACTGCAACGACGGAAGCGATGCGACGCATGCGAATCACCTGCAAAATGGCCTGCGGCGGCATTCTATGTCGCTGCGCCGCTTCTGCGTATCGCTTGATAATTCTTGTACCCGTTTCTGCACAGCGGCCCGATGACCGCCGCACGATGAAGGTATGCTTGCCGCAGCCTTCGGAGGATCGCTGTATGGGAATGGGGATCGCGCGCGTCGCCGCTCACATCGTCACTGTGGGCGCAGCGGTGTTCGCGGCGCAGGCAGTGGCCGGCGACTATCGCGTGCCGCGGCTGTCGGACGGCTCGCCGGATCTGCAAGGCGTGTGGACCAACGCAACGGCCACGCCGATGGAGCGCGCGCCCGAGTTGGGAGACCGGCGCGCGTTCACTGAAGCAGAAGCTGCAGCGATCAGCAAAGCGGCGCTCGCAGCGGTCGCTGCCGATGCAGCGCCGAGCGATCCCGACAAGAAGATCGAAGCGATCGAGTCCCTGCCGCCGGTCGGCAACTACAACCTGTTCTGGACCGATCGCGGCATGTCCGTCGCGAGCATCAACGGCGAGTACCGCACCTCGATGATCATCGAGCCGTCGAATGGACGTATTCCCGCGTTGACTGCGGACGGTGAGCAGCGCACGGCCGCGCGCGCGGCGCGCAATCCGAACGACGGTCCCGAAGGCCGCGCGCTTGGCGAGCGTTGCCTGCTGTCGTTCGGCTCGGCGTCCGGTCCGCCGATGCTGCCGGTGATGTACAACAGCTACTACCAGATCGTGCAGTCGCCGGGCTATGTGATGATCCTGGTCGAGATGGTGCACGATGCGCGCATCATCCGTATCCGCGAGCAGCACACGCCCGACGACATCAGGAAGTGGATGGGCGACTCGATCGGTCACTGGGAAGGCGACACGCTGGTGGTCGAGACGCGCAACTTCCGCCCGGAGCAGAGCTTCCGCGGCTCGTCCGAGAAAGCAGTCGTGACCGAGCGCTTCACGCGCGTCGCGAACGACAAGATCGTCTATCGCTTCACCGTCGACGATCCGGCGACCTTCACGTCCTCGTTCACGGGGGAGCTGCCGTTCGTGACGGTCGACGCCAACATCTACGAGTACGCGTGTCACGAGGGCAACTACGCGCTGCCCGGCATCCTCTCCGGCGCGCGTGAAGCAGAGAAGACGCCTCAGGCGAAGGCCGCCGAATGAAGTTGCTATTCGTCATCCTCGCGCTCGCGCTGTCCCTGCCCGCGACTGCGGGCGTCGTCGTCAGCCGCGAATTCGACTCGCCCGCGCTCGAGCGCAAGTGGACGTACGCGGTGTATCTGCCCGACGGCTACGAAACATCGACGTTGCGTTATCCCGTGCTGTACCTGTTGCACGGTCACGGCGGTGAGAAGTACGACTGGGTGAATCTCGGGCACATCCAGCAGACGGCGGATGCGCTGATCGCGCACGGCGATATTCCGCCGGCGATCATCGTCATGCCGGATGCCGGCACCAGCTGGTACGTCGACCGCAAGGAGAAGATGGAGACCGCGGTCATCCACGATCTGGTCGGCGACGCCGAGCACAATTTCCGGGCGATCGGCGCGCGCGAGGGCCGGCTCGTCGCGGGGCTGTCGATGGGCGGCTACGGCGCGCTGCGCTTCGCGCTCAAGTATCCGGAGATGTTTGCGTCCGCAGCGCTGCTGTCCCCGGCCATCTACGATCCCGCGCCGCCGGAGGCTTCGGGTGCGCGCAAGGCCGGAGTGTTCGGCGCTTCGGACTTCGATCCCCAGGTGTGGAAAGAGCTGAACTATCCGGCGCTGTGGGATGCATTCCTCGCGAAGAAGCTCGCCGTGCCGATGTACATCAACTCGGGCGACGACGACGCGCTCTTCATCGAGGCGGAGGCGACGCGGCTGTACTCCCTGTTACGCAAGAACGGCCAGCCCGCCGAGCTGCGCATCGTCGATGGCGCCCACAGCTGGGATGTCTGGGAAAGCACCATCGGCGACGCCCTCAAGTACATCTTTCGGTTCTCTGCCCGGCCCGCCACCGCGGCTCCCGGCCCGGCAAAAGATGCTAAAGCGCGCAAATCGCGCTAGCCTCCCTTAAGTAAACACCCGACGGTCCGGATGTTCCCCCGGGAACATGCGCGCCCCGGCGCTGTTTCATGGAGTGTCCCGGCCGCGGATGTTTCGCCTCGGTCGATCAACTACACGAAGAGCGTGCCAATGACCAAGCTGGAAAAAGAGCTCAAGCGCGAGATCAGTATCGACGACAAAGCGTACGTCGTGACCATTTCGCCGCAAGGTTTGAAGCTGACGGAGAAGGGCCGGCGCAAGGGCCAGGAGCTCAGCTGGAAGGACCTCGTGAGCGGCGACGCCGCTCTGGCCACGGCGCTGAACGCGTCGGTGGAGCAGCCCAGCTCCTGATTCGGTGCCGGGAGAGAAAAAGAGCGGAAACTCAGCAGTGCAGCATGCGCTGCACGGGTTCGCCCGCTCTTGCCTGCTCCATGCTGCACTGCTGAGTTTCCGCTGCTTTTCTCTCCCGGCACCTAACTCGCCGAGGTTTCGAGCAGGCTCTTGCGGCGCGCCCACAGCAGGTAGATCAGCAGGCCGACGGCGTTCCAGATCAGCACGTAGACCTTGGTCCGCGACTGCAGGCTGTAGAACAGGTACAGGCAGCCGAGTACTGCCACGATGCCGACGATCCATGTCGTCGTCTCGCCGAACATGCGCGGATGCTGCGGGTGAGTTTTGCGCGTCACCATCATGCAGACGGCGACCGCGATGAACGCGATCAGCGTGCCCGCATTGGCGACTGCCGCAATGTTCTGCAGCGGCACGAACGCAGCGATCAGCGCGACGATGATGCTGGTGACGAAGGTCATGAGCACGGGCGTGCCGGTGCGGGGATGCACGGCGCTCAGCCGTTGCGGTAACAGACCGTCGCGCGCCATCACGAAGAAGATGCGCGATTGGCCGTACATGAAAGCCATGATGACCGTCGGCAGCGCGATCACCGCAGCCGTGGCGATCAGCGTTGCGGCGACTGGATGCTGCAGCCCGCGCAGAACCATCGCCAGCGGCTCGGTGCTGGCCGCGAGGTCCTGGTAGTGCGAGCCGCCGAGCGCGGCTGCGGCGACCACCATGTAGAGCAGCGTGCACAGAACCATCGAGCCGATGATGCCGATCTTGAGATCGCGCTTCGGGTTCTTGGTTTCTTCCGCCGCTGTCGACACTGCGTCGAATCCGTAGAACGCGAAGAAGATGATCGCCGCGGCGGCCATCACGCCGCGCTTCGTGCCGTCGGCAATCTCGGTCGAGCCGTAGCCGAACGGCGCGAAGGGCTGGAAGTTATCTGCGCTGAAAGCCGGCAGCGCCAGCGCGATGAAGATCGCAAGCGCGACCAGCTTCACGCCGACGAGCAGCAGGTTGACCGTCGCGCTTTCGCGCGAACCGAGCGCCAGCAAGCCGGCGACAGCGAGCGAGATCACGATCGCCGGCAGGTTGATGAGTCCACCGGGATGCAGCTGGTCGTACGGCCCGGTCAGTAGCGCTTCGGGTATCGGCCATCCCGCCGAACGGATGACGCCGGCCGCATAGCCTGACCACCCCACGGCGACGGCACTGCAGACGACCGTGTATTCGAGGATCAATGTCCAGCCGACGATCCAGGCGAGCAGCTCGCCGAGTGCCACGTACGTATAGGTGTAAGCGCTGCCGGCCATCGGGATCATCGTCGCCATCTGGGCGTACGCGAGCGCAGCGGCGGCGCAGACGACGCCCGCAATGACGAAGGACAGGATCACTGCCGGCCCGGCCATGCCCGCGCCGACACCCGTGAGCGTGTAGATGCCCGTGCCGACGATGCCGCCGACGCCGAGACCGACCAGGTGCACCCAGCTCAACGTCGGCTTCAGTGCGCTGTGTGTCGAGCGCGTAGTCGCCGCTTCGAAGCTCTTGGTGCGATCCCAGAAGGCCATGTGCGTCCCCCGAAGAATTATTTGTCGCTCAGTCGCGGGGCGAGACCATATCATGCTTGTCCGTGAGCGATGCATTCCCGCAGCGTCTGATCGTGATGGCACTCGAGCTCGAAGGGCAGGGCGTTTTCGAGAGCCGCGGTCTACCGGTCCTCTATTGCGGCGTCGGCAAGGTCAACGCGGCCTATGCGCTGACGCGGCGGCTCGCCGACTATCGACACGCGGGCCGCGCGCTGCCGCACGTTCTGAACTTCGGCACTGCCGGCAGCCGGCGTCATCCGGCGGGCACCGCGCTCGAATGTCACGCATTCGTTCAGCGCGACATGGATGTGAGGGGCCTCGGCGTGCCGCTCGGTGCGACCCCGTTCGATGCCGACATCCCGCTGCGGCTGGAATTTCCGCCGGTTTTTCCGCAGCTGGCGCAGGCGGTCTGCGGCACCGGCGATTCGTTCGCGACGACCGAATGCGCCATCGAGTGCGACGTGGTCGATATGGAGGGCTACGCGCTGGCCAAGGTATGCTGGCTCGAACGAACCCGCTTCACCTCGGTCAAATGGGTCTCCGACGGCGCCGACAGCACGGCCGGCGCCGACTGGCAAAGCAACCTGCACCACGCGGCCGAGCGGTTTCTGCAACTCTACGAACATCTCGAGGAGAAGGACTCATGACTGCCCGCACCTTCCTGCGTGCGCTCCTGTGCGCCGCCGTTTTCTCGATCGCCGGCTCGGCGGCCGCAGCTGAAGAAGCGCAGGCGCCGTTGAAGATCGGTATCGTCGGCACGGGCAACATCGGCGGTGCGCTCGCGAAGCACTGGGCCAAAGCCGGTCACGAGCTGGTCATTTCCTCGCGCCATCCGGAGGAGCTGCAGAGCCTGGCGAAGTCGCTCGGGCCGAAGGTGCGCGTCGGCACGCCGCTCGAGGCTGCGCAATTCGGCGATGTCGTTCTGGTGTCCGTGCCGTACAAGGCGACGGCGCAGGTCGGACAGGATCTCGCGAGCGCCTGGAAGGGCAAGATCGTGCTCGACACCGGCAATCCCTATCCGATGCGCGACGGCACGATGGCTCTCGACGCGCGCAAGCGCGGCACCGGCGTCACCTCGAAGGAATTCCTGCCGGGCGTGCGCCTGGTGCGCGCGTTCAACGCGATCAACTGGGACGATCTCGCGAATCAGGGCAACCACAAGCCCGAGCGCTATGCGATCCCGCTGGCGAGCGACGACGCGGAAGGATTGAAAGTGGCGCAGCGACTGGTGCGCGAGGCGGGCTTCGATCCGGTGGTCGTCGGCGGACTGGCGCGCGCCCGCGAATTCGATGTCGGAACGAAGGTGTATACGGAATTGCTGACGGCGAAGCAGCTGCGTGAGGCATTGGGATTGAAATGAGAATACGAAAAGTCGCGGCCGTTGCCGCATTCGTCCTGAGCTCAACGGCCACGGCGGCGGATCGACCGGATCCGCACGAGCAGGCGCGGGACATCTTCAAGCAGCTCATCGAGATCAAGACCACCGAGTCGGCGCTGGGGTCGACGCCCGCCGCGGAGGCGATGGCGCAGCGGCTGCTCGCGGGCGGGTTTGCCGCAGAAGACGTGCAGGTCGTCGGGCCTGGCGGTCGCAAGCAGAACATGGTCGTGCGCCTGAAAGGCACAGGCCGCAAGCGCCCGGTGCTGCTCATCGGTCACCTCGACGTGGTCGAGGCGCGGCGCGAGGAATGGACCGTCGATCCGTTCGTGTTCCTGGAGAAGGACGGCTACTTCTACGGCCGCGGCACGCAGGATATGAAGGACGGCATCGCGGTCATGGTGACGACGCTGCTGCGCTATCGCGCCGAAGGCTATCGTCCGGAGCGCGACATTATCCTGGCGCTGACCGCTGATGAGGAAAGCGGCACCGCCAATGGTGTCGACTGGCTGCTGAAGAATCGCCGCGACCTGGTCGACGCCGACTTCGTGATCAACCACGACGGTGGCGGCGTGACGGCCGAGAACGGCCGCGCCGTGCAGATCGATCTGACCGCGAGCGAGAAGGGCTACGCGGATTTCGATCTCACCGTGACCAATCCGGGCGGCCACAGCTCCGCGCCACCGCGCGAGAACGCGATCTACAGCCTCGCGCGTGCGCTCGACCGCATCTCGGCGCACGATTTCGCCTTCGAGCTGAACAACGTCACGCGCGCGTATTTCGAGCACGTCGCGAAGCGTGCCGACGCTGCGAGCGCCGCTGCGATCCGCGGAATTCTGCAAACGCCGCCGGACGCCGCCGCAGTCAAGCAGCTGTCCGAGGACCAGATCGACAACGCGATTTTCCGCACGACGTGCGTGGCGACGCGTCTGAGTGGCGGTCACGCCAACAACGCGCTGCCGCAGACCGCGACCGCGAACGTGAACTGCCGCATCCTGCCCGGACATTCGCCGGAAGAAGTGCGCCAGGAGCTGGTGCAGGTCGTCGCCGATCCGTTGGTGAAGGTCCGCTACTACAACTTCCTCACGGAAAAGCTCGACGACGTCGCCCCGGACGCGCGCGGCTACTCACCGCCGCCGCTGCGCCCGGACGTGCTCAAGCCGCTGCAGAAGATCGCAGCGAAGATGTGGCCCGGTGCGCCGATCGTGCCGAGCATGGCCATCGGTGCATCCGACAGCATCTACACGAACGCGGCGGGGCTGCCGACGTACATGGTGAGCGGGTCGGCGCTCGCGCGCGATGACTATCGCGCGCATGGCCAGGACGAGAGAATCGGCGTGCAGTCGTTCTATACGAGCGTGGATTTCTTCTACGACTACCTGAAGGCGGTTGTGGCGTATAGATGAGGCCGGCGTTGGCGGCAGCTCAAGCCACCAGTTCGACTCCGGCCTACTTCTTCACCTTGAACGCCAGCAGCACGTTCCCCGCGATCTGCCCGAACATCCCGTAGCCCGAATTCACGAACAGATACCCGTTCGCCGCCGTGATCGATGCGCTATCGATCGATCCGCCGCGCGCCTCGACGCCATTGATGGCGTCGAACGTGCGTGCGGTGTCGAACGTGAACAGCACTTCGCCGGTCTTCGCATCGAACGCGCGCAGCAAGCCATCGAGGCTGCCTTCCACGACCGCGCCGTCGATCACTGCCGGCGCAGCCGACAGGCCGATGTTGGTCCCGCAGCTCTTCACGCGCGTCGCGCGGTCCCCTGTGCAATCGGGCTGCGCGACGAAGCTCCAGAGCACTTCGCCGGTATCGATTCTCACGGCGTGCATGCCCGGCTTCTGCGTCGTGACGCCATCCTTGGGCGGCGTGAAGCCGTACGGACGATTGATCGGTGCGAACACGCGCTCGCCGTCGGAAGCGATGCCCCAGTGAATGCCGCCGAGCGGTGAGCCTTCGCCGAAGTCCTGGCGCCACACCAGCTTGCCGGTGTCCGGATCGAGCGCCCACAGCGTGCCGGCTTTCTGGCCGGCGATCAGCACGTCCTTGCCGTCGGCGCGTTGCGCGATGATCACGGACGCGCCGAAGTCGACGTCGCGGAACACGGTGTCCTTCGGGCAATTGAGCCCTTTGCGATTGCGTCCGCAGCCGCTCAGGAAGATGTCGTTCTCGGTCGCCTGGAAGGTCCAGCGGATCGTGCCGTCCTTCAGATCGATCGCCAGGATCGCATCGGTGGTCGGCGCCGCCGGCTCGGAGGTTGCTTCGCCCGTGCCGACGTAGAGCAAGCCGCGTTTCGCGTCGATCGCAGGAGAGGTCCAGATCGGCGCACCCGACGGGCCCCAGAGCATCTTGCCGTCGCCGCGATCGCGGATCGGCTTCGCATCTTCCATCGTGTGCGCGGTCCAGATCGTCTTGCCGGTGCGCGCATCGAGCGCCTTCACCGCTCCGTGGCTCTTGCAGCACTCGTGATCGTCGTTGCCGCCGAGCGAAATCTCGTACTGCGAGATCGGGACGTACACGCGATCTTCGTGCAGCACGGGCGTGCCGGTCGTAAGCGACAGCGGATGCAGGCCGACGGCCTCGACCCAGATCTGCTTGCCCGTGGTCGCGTCCACCATGTGAACGTTCGCGCCGAGATCGCCGAACACCAGTACCTTGCGCTTCGATCCCGGCAGCTCGCCGTAACTGACGCTCGTGCGCAGCGGCACTTCGTTCGCATAGACCCAGCGCACGCACGGCGGTCCGTCGATGTCGATTGCGAACAGCCGCGAAGAATCCGGGACCGGCATGAACAATGTCTTGCCGACGATCGCCGGTTGCGAGCGCATCGCCGTCGCTTTCGGGAATGCGAACGCCCACGCGAGCTCGAGGTTGCGCAGGTCTTCGGTGTGCAAGCCCGCATCGGTCGCGCTCAGCTGGCGATGATTCTTCTTGTCGAACCCGAAGCCGTTGACCGTCGGCGCCGCGCTCAGATCCATCTTGCCGCGGCTCGCGGGACACATCGTCTTCGTGACCCATTCGTCACTCGTGGCCTGCCGACCGACGAGGAAGTCGATGACGTCCGAGCGTTCCTGCGTGCTCAGCGCCGCAGCCTGCGACTGCATCTTGCCCTTGGTGAGCGCGTAGCTGATGGTCTGGTAGCGCATTGCCTTGAGCGTATCGAGCGAAGGCGAGCGCGTGGCTTCGGGATTGTTGTGGCACGCGGCGCAGACGCGATCGTAAACGGCCTTGCCGGGATGATTCGCGTTGTCCGCGCCCTCGACGCCCATCGCGGCTTGTGCCGCGGCCATCGCTTGCGGATTGCCGATGGACGGCGCCTTGGCAGGTTGCGGTTGCGCGCATGCGCCGAGCAACAGGGCCGCACCCACCATCGTCATCGAGACAGTTCGATTGGCCATAGTGGCGCTCATTGTAGGCGAAGAGTGCGGTAGAGTCGCCGCATGAGTGCGGCCGCGCTTCTCCGCTATCTGGCCATCCCGCTGCGCACGGCGCCGCTGCTGCTGATCGGAACGTTCAGCCTGCTGCTCGTCGTCGCGGTCAAGGCCGGTCTCTTCGGCCTCGCGCTCGGCCTGATCCTGCTGTCCTGGTTCACGAAGTATGCGTTCGTGTTGATGGACAAACTCGCCGAGGGCGTGACCGAGCCGCCGGTGCTGTCCATCGAAATGGTCAACCCGTTCAGCGAGCAGCGTCCGATGGTCATGCTACTGCTCACGCTCGGGCTGTTCTATCTGGCGCACGCTGCGGGCGACTGGATCGGCAAGTCTGGCTCGCTGGTGCTGACGATCGCCTTCGCCGCGATCCTGCCGGCGATCGTGGCGGTGCAGGGCGCGACCGGCATGGTCGTGCAATCGCTGAATCCACGCCGCGTGTTCGGCCTGATCTGGCGGCTGCGCGGCGACTACGTGCTGATCCTCGGCTTCATTGCGATCGTCGGGCTGTTCTTCCAGTTCGTGCTTGAATCGTCGTTCGGCGATGCGTTGCCATTGCTGCTGCGTATCGCATTGCTCATGTACGCGTGGCTGGCAGTGTTCTCGCTGATCGGCGGTGTGCTGTTCGAGCGCCGGTTCGACATCGGTCTCGACGACGTGCACACACCGGAGCATGTCGATAGCTTCGACGATGACGATGACGGCGTAGTCGATGAGCGTGCGCGCGACAAGGAGATGGAGCGCATCTACGCCGAGTGGCGCGGGGGCGCGCACGCTAACGCCTGGAAGACCGTGATGGCGCTCGTCAGTCGGGGCAAGGACGAGATCGCCGAGCTGCGCTGGTTGTATCAGCGTGCATCGCAATGGCCGGACAATCGTCTCGCGGAGCGGCTCGCACGCGAATTGTTGCCGCGCCTGCTCGCGAAGCGCAGCACTGGCGAAGCGCTCGAACTGGTCCGCGAGCGCATCAGGAAGAATGCGCAGTTCAGGCCGACCGGCAGCGCCGATCTGCTGGCGCTCGTGCAACTGTCCCGAGCAGCCGGCGATCGCGCGACCGCGCGGTTGCTGCTGCAGGATTTCAGCAAGCTGTATCCCGGCGATCCGGCTCAGCCGGTGGTCGATCGGCTGAACACGCAGTTGCAGTAGAAAAGGTTCCCCGCACTGCCGCATCCTGCGAAGTGCGACCTGCGTCTAAGAATCGCGCGCGCACGCCATTGAACATAGGCTCACTCGTGCGCACGACGCACACATCCCTGGAATCTGCCATGCGCATCCGACTGGCCGCCCGCACCCTGGTTGCAATCGTCGCGGCGACGATCTGCTCGTCCGCACTCGCCGATCCGCCCGACCACGCCAAGGCACATGGCTGGCGCAAGAAGCACGAAGGTGCTTACCGCGGCTACACCGGCAAGGAATGGGAGCGCGACTACGGCATCGTCGAAGGCCGCTGCAACCGCGACGACATCGGGACCGTTGCCGGCGCCGTGATCGGCGGTGCGATCGGCTCCCAGGTCGGCGACGACTCTCACCGCGCCGTCGCGATCGTGGTCGGCTCGGTGCTCGGCGCAGTCGTGGGACGCCAGATCGGCCGCGACCTCGACGAGCGCGATCGCGCCTGCGTCGGCCATTCGCTGGAGCTTGTCCAGCCCGGTCAGCGGGTCCGCTGGACCAACGTGCAGTCGGGCGTCGGCTACCTGTTGACTCCGGTCGCCGCGGCCGCGGGTGACGCGGCCAACTGTCGCCGCTTCACGCTCAAGACGACCTACGGCAGCAAGGTGCGCACGTCCGAACAGCTGGCCTGCCGCAGCGGCGAGGGAACCTGGACGATCCGGTAGTAGACTAAGCTCCGGCGACTCCCCCCGCGGTCTGCTGGAGCTTCACGTGTCCCTCTACGGCCTGCTGATCTTTTCCTCGGTCTATGTGCTGGCCGTTGCAACGCCGGGTCCCGGCGTCGCGGCGGTCATCGCCCGTTCGCTGGCCCGCGGCACGCAGGGCGCGATCGCCTTCATCGCGGGATTCCTGATCGGCGACCTGATCTGGTTCGCCGTCGCGGCGACGGGCCTCGCCGCGCTCGCGCAGACGGCGCAACTCGTGTTCGTCGTCATCAAGTACGCCGGCGCGCTCTATCTGCTCTATCTCGCGTATCGCCTCTGGACTGCACCGCCCGCGACGGTGAGCGACGAGCCGGCTCCTGTCGACAGCGGACAGAAACCCATGCAGCTGTTCCTCGGCAGCCTCGCACTCACGCTCGCAAATCCGAAGACCGCCATCTTCTTCCTCGCTCTCCTGCCGACCGTCGTGCGGCTCGAAGAGCTCACGGTCGCCGGCTTCCTGGAGATCGTCGCGGTGATCTCCCTCGGTCTGCCTCTCGTCCTCGGCGGCTACGTGCTACTCGCTGCTCGTGCTCGCAGGATCTTCAAGAGCGAACGCGCCGTCCGCAACATCAACCGCAGCACCGGCGCCGCCATGGCCTGCGCCGCCGTCGCGGTGGCTACGCGTTAGGCAGCATTTTCAACTCCTCCCTTCCGGCCTCCGCGATCTCGGCGAGCTCCGCGAGAGATATCCCGGTTCTTTTCCGCTCCGCAGCCGCGGGGAAGAGAAGAGGAAGAAATTCTCTCGCAGAGATCGCCGAGATCGCCAAGGAAGAAGGGGCAGAATTTGTATTCGGATTCTGCCTTCCGGCCCTGGCGATCTCGGCGAGTACTATGCGGGCAACCTAGAACTTGTAGGCCACGCGTCCGTAGACGAACCGCCCCGAGCGCCCGAATGGGGAGTATTGCGAGAACGACGCCGTGCCGGTCGGGTTCGCGTTCGGTGTGTTCGGATCCGGGTACTCGTCGAGCAGGTTCTCGGCGCCGAGCGCGACGCGGATCTTCTCGGTGATGTCGAAGCGGCCTTCGAGGTCCACGAGCGTTTTCGCGCCGAGCTCGATGTCGTTCGGCCGCGTGCCGGCGGCGACGCTCGCGAACGTCGCGGCGCTGTCGGGCGACAGCACTTTGCCGTAACGCGTGGCGCGCACGGTCGCGCCCCAGCGATCGAGGTTCCAGTTCACCTGCGCGGCGAACTTGTTGTCCGGCGTGCCTTCCTCGAACGTCAGGATGTTGAAGCGATCGAACAGCACGGGCGGCGGATTCAGCACCGAGAGCGTCGCGCTCGTCGGCACGCTTTCCACCGTGGTGTCGTTGAAGTTCGCCGTGAACGTGAGGTCGAAGCGGCCCGCGCCGGTCTCGAGCGGCCAGTTCATGACCACGTCCACGCCTTCGGTCTTGGTGTCCACGCCGTTGATGAAGAAGCGCCCGCCGCCGACGCCGACAAAGCCCTGGTCCGTGAGGAACTGGCGCACGGCCGCGGAAGTGAGGTTCTCCGACAGCACGATGCGGTCGTCGATGTCGATGCGATACGCGTCGATCGTGATGTCCACCTGCGCGAGCCGGAACACCGCGCCGATCGAGTAGTTGAGCGATTCCTCCGCGTCGAGCTTCTTCGATCCCAGCGCAATCGCGACCGGATCGGTCGCCGGGAACGTCGTGACGTCGAAGGGCAGGCCGCCGATGAAGTTCGTCGACGTCGTCTGGAAGAACTGCTGCTGCAGCGAGGGCGCGCGGAAGCCGTTCTGCACCGAAGCGCGCAGCGCGAAGCCCGGAGTGAAGTCATAGCGCGCGGCGATCTTGCCCGACACGTTCTCGCCGAAGTCCGAGTAGTGCTCGCCGCGCACAGCGACCGATGCGAGCAGCTTCTCAGTCACGTTCGCTTCCAGATCGATGTACGCGCCGACAGCGGTGCGATCCTCGCTGCCCGCATTCGCGGGGCGGAAGCCCGCGAACACCTGCGAGCCGGACGCAGTCGGCGCGCCGTTGAATGTCACGCCGCCGTTGATATACGAGTTCGGCTCGCCGGCGAAGATCGAGTATTCCTCGCGCCGCGCTTCGACACCGACCGCGACGTTGAGCGGCGAGGAGAACGCGCCGACCTCGACGCCGCGCACACCGGAGAGGTTCAGCACGAGCTGGTCGTAATCGAACCCGCCGGCGTCGAACCTCGTCGGGCTCGACGCGCCGAGCGAGCGGTTGAGCGAGTTCTCGATCGTGAACTCCATCTTGTTCTTGCCGTACACGAGCGAGGAGTCCATGTCCCAGTCGCCGAGCTTCCAGCGCACGCCGTACGCGGCCGAGTAGTCCGTGACTTCCGGCGCGATGAACGGCAGGTAGCCGTCCGGGTAGATCTCGAGGATGTTGCGGTTGGACGGATCGTCGGCGAGTCGATAAAAGCCGGGCGCCTTGGCATCGCGGTCCTGGTAGCTCGCCCAGCCGTACATGTGCGCGCCGCTTGCGAAATCGTAGCCGGCGTTGACGAACAGCGTCTTCTGATCGAGCTCCGGCTCGCCGTACCAGGAGTTGAAGCGGTCGAACGTGGTCTCGCGCGGGTCGTAGACGTTGCCGGGCAGCAGCGGATACTGGCGGCGCGCGTCCCAGCCGCCGCGCTCGGTGTGCTCCTGGTCCTTGTACTCGGCCGCGACCGTGACAAAGCCCGATTCGCCGAGCGGCAGGCCTTTCCACAGCGAAGCGGTCAGCGTCTCGCCGTCTGAAACGCTGCGCGAGAGCACTGGAGGCGCGGACCACGTCGGCGTCGGCCGGTCCGCAGGCGGCACGGAGGTCGGAATTCTGCCGTCCGGCGTGCCGGTGGGGGTGTCATAGGTCGAGTCGCGCCAGCCGTAGCTCACGCTCAGATCGCCGCCATCGCGCGCTTCGCGCAGGCGCAGGTTGAGCACGCCGGCGATGGCATCGGAGCCGTACTGCGCCGAGGCGCCGTCGCGCAGAACTTCGATGGACTGCACGATCGCGCTCGGAATCGCATTGAGGTCGACTGCGCTGGAGCCGCGGCCGACCGTGCCGTTGACGTTGACGAGCGAAGCCGCGTGACGGCGCTTGCCGTTCACGAGCACCAGTGTCTGATCAGGCGCAAGGCCGCGCAGCGTCGCGGGTCGGATCGTGTCGGTGCCATCGGCCAGGCCCGGACGCGGAAAGTTGTACGAAGGCAGCGCGACCGACAGCGCCTGGTTCACTTCAGTGACGCCGCCATTCTGCAGCTGCTCGCCGGAGACGACGTCGACAGGCACTGCCGTGTCCAGCGCCGAGCGATTTGCGACACGTGTGCCGGTCACGACGACCTGTTCGAGCGGCTCATCCTCTGCTGCCTGCGCCTGCGCGAACAGCAAAAGAGTGGAAGACGCAGCCGTCATGGCGAATCGACGCTTCAAACTCATAGAGCCTCCCTGGGGCCGTTGCACTGTCGAGCGGCCGACTCTAGCAGAGCCGCACTCCGTCGCGGCACACCCCGGGGCGCGTAAAGCAGCCTTCGCGATTCAGGACTGTGCGGGCCGCTCCGACACCCGCGGCTCTTGCGGGTGCGTCTCGCGCTGGTTCGCAGCGCCTTCCTCATCGTCATGGTGCAGCCCGAGAACATCGAGCAGTGTGTCGCGCCGTTCGGCCAGCGCGACACCGAGCGCCGCCAGATCGATGACCGTCGTCTGCACCTGCGGGAACAGCTCCTGCTCTTCCATCGCAACGTGCTCCGCGACCTGACGAGCCAGCTGCGCCACTTCGTCGCGAAAGCCGGCGGCGTCGGACGTCATCGACTCGATGCGCACGATCGATTCCTTGGCCTGCTGGTGCTCGCGGCGTGCATCCTCCAGCAGCGTCTTCTCCGCAGTCAGGGCTCTGCCGACGACCGGGTAGAACAATTCCTCTTCGATCTGCGTGTGGACGCGCAGCATCTTGCAGATGCGGCGGGCGAGCGGATCGAGCTGCTGGGGCGCGGAGCGCGCGAACTCCGCGAACAGTTCCTCGGCCAGCCGGTGATCGCGGCGGAGCACGCTGAGCGCATCCGGTGCGATGTCTTCGTCGCTAGTCATCGGGGTGTCCCTTGAAGAAGGTCGTGCTCTAACGCACGCACCGGCCGCCGCGGTTCCATCGGTCGTACGCTATGATTTGCGAATGAGCACACCCCGACTATCGAAGTACCTGCGCGGCATCCACTGCTTCGCCTG